>NZ_RZSU01000041.1:0-54378 GCF_003997585.1 Mesorhizobium sp. M5C.F.Cr.IN.023.01.1.1
ACATAAACGTGGGCGCCGTCGCGCTCGATATGGTCATCCTTGGTGTTGGGCTCGGTCACCAGATCGACCGTATATTCCATGCCGGCGCAGCCGCCCTTTTTGATGCCAAGGCGAATGCCATGCGCATTCTCGCGGGTCGCAACGATCTCGCGCACCCGGTCGGCAGCCTTTTCGGTCATCGTGATGACGGCGAAGCGTCCCATCTTTTCTTTCTCCATTGCGTGCAGGTTCAAGGCCTGCCGAATGATTCCTCACCTAAAATGGTGAAATTCTCTGCCTGGCGCAAGTGCGCCAATCTTTGTCACATCCGGTGCTAATACCAGCCCACCGCGACCTGCGCCTCTTCCGACATGCGGTCGGGCGACCAGGGCGGATCGAAGGTCATGGTGACCTCGACGCCGGAAACGCCTTCCACGGCGCCGACGGCATTTTCCACCCAGCCGGGCATTTCGCCGGCCACCGGGCAGCCGGGCGCGGTCAGCGTCATGTCGATCTTGACCGAGCGGTCGTCCTCGATATCGATCTTGTAGATCAGACCAAGCTCGTAGATGTCTGCCGGTATTTCCGGGTCGTAGACCGTTTTCAGCGCCGAGACGATGTCGTCGGTCAGCCGCGACAGCTCGTCGGCGGGAATGGCCGAGGCGGAAACCAGACCGTTGGCAGCCGTTTCCGAAGTGGTCTCAGCGGTGCGGCCTGCATCATCCATGATCGTCACCCGAAGAACTTTCGCGCTTTTTCCAGCGCATCGGCCAAAGCGTCGACTTCGGCCCTGGTATTATACATGCCGAACGACGCCCTGCATGTGGATGTTACGCCGAAGCGTTTCAACAGCGGCTGGGCGCAATGGGTGCCGGCGCGGACGGCAACGCCTTGCCTATCGATCAACATCGACACGTCGTGGGCATGAATGCCCTGCAGCTCGAAGGAAATGATGGCGCCCTTATCAGGTGCGTCGCCGAAGATGCGCAGCGAGTTAATGGCGCGCAGCCGCTCATGGGCATAATTCTTCAGATCGGCCTCGTGGGCGGCAATGCGCTCGCGTCCGATCTTTTCCATATATTCGAGCGCGGCACCGAGCCCGATCGCCTGCACGATCGGCGGCGTGCCGGCCTCGAAACGGTGCGGCGGATCGTTGTAGGTGACGATGTCTTGCGTCACCTCCTCGATCATCTCGCCGCCGCCCATGAATGGGCGCATGCGCTCCAACATGTCCTTCTTGCCGTAGAGCACGCCGATGCCTGAGGGACCGTAGACCTTGTGGCCGGTGAAGACGAAGAAATCGCAGTCGAGATCCTGGACGTCGATCGGCATATGCACGGCGCTTTGGCTGCCATCGACCAGCACCGGAATGTTTCTCGCATGCGCGATGCGGACGATCTCCTTGATCGGCGTCACCGTACCCAGCGCGTTCGACATGTGCGTGATGGCAACCAGTTTTGTGCGGTCGGTCAGCCGCTTCTCGAACTCCTCGATATGGAAGACGCCGAGATCGTCGACCGGTACCCAGACCAGCCTGGCGCCCTGCCGCTCGCGGATGAAATGCCACGGCACGATGTTGGAATGGTGCTCCATGATCGAAAGGACTATTTCGTCGCCCTCGCCGATATTGGGCATGCCGAAGCCGTAGGCGACGGTGTTGATCGCCGCGGTCGTGTTCGAGGTGAAGACGATGTTGTCGGTGCTCGGCGCATTTAGGAAACGGCGTACCGTCTCACGCGCCTTCTCATAGGCGTCGGTCGCGGCATTCGACAGGAAATGCAGCCCGCGATGGACGTTGGCGTATTCTTGGGAATAAGCGTGCTGGATAGCATCGAGCACGGCCTGCGGTTTCTGCGCTGAGGCGCCATTGTCGAGATAGACCAGTGGCTTGCCGTAAACTTCCCGCGACAGGATCGGAAAGTCGCGGCGGACCGCCTCGACGTCGTAGGGAATGTTTTCGACTTTCTGGTCCATTACAACTTCATCGCCTCATTCCGTCCAAGACCCCTCATCCGTCTCGGCGCTACGCGCCGATCCACCTTCTCCCACAAGGGGAGAAGGGAAGGCGCTAGCCGTGCGTCGCGAACCAGCCGTCGAGCCGCGCTTCCAGCGCCTCGACAATAGCCTCGTCGTCCAGTTCCTCGATGACTTCGGCGACGAACGCCTTCACCAACAGGCCGCGGGCCGACTTTTCGTCTATGCCGCGCGCCATCAGGTAGAACAGATGGCTATGGTCGATCTCGGTGACGGTCGCGCCATGGCCGCAGACGACGTCGTCGGCGAAGATTTCGAGCTCAGGCTTGGTGGAGAACTCGCCGTCATCCGACAGAAGCAGCGTGTTGCAGGCCATCTTGGCGTTGGTCTTCTGCGCGTATTGGTGGACGTTGATGCGCCCCTGGAAGACGCCGCGCGCTCTTCCCGTCACCACGTTGCGGATCACTTCCGTCGAAGCCGTGTGCGGCACGGCATGGTCGAGCACCATGGTCACGTCCGTATGCGTTTCACCGGCAAGCAGGTTGATGCCGCGCAGCGTGAAATCGGCGCCTTCGCCTGTCGTCTTGACCACGACCTCCTGGCGCACCAGTCTGCCGCCGGCATTCATTACGAACAGCGTCAGTTTGGAATCCTTGCCGAGATGCGCTTTGAACTGGGCAAGATGCGTGGCCGTATCCGGCTGCTCCTGCACGATCAGCCACGTCACGTCGGCGCCCTCGTCAAGCAGAAGCTGGCTGACCGAGCTGACCAGTGCGGCGCCCTCGCCCGCCTGGCGCTCGACGATAACAGCCTTGGCGCCGGCGCCGACGCGGACGGCCAGGCGAACATGCGTCTGGCCGCCGGCCTGCAGGTTCTGCAGTTCGATCGGCTTGTCCAGTTCGGTGCGGTCGGCGATGTCGACGAAATAACCGTCGGCGACGAAAGCGGTGTTCAGCGCGCCGATCGCATCGTCGGCGCCATAGAGGTCGAGCCCAGGTGCTGCGCTGCCGTCGGTCAGCTTCTCCGACAGGCGCTGCACCGCAACGCCATCAACCGTCGGCAGCTTCGTGCTCGAGACGCCGTTCAGCACTGGCAGAACGGCAGAGCCTTCGACGATCGGTGCGATCGCCTTGGCGGCGGCCGCGGGATCGAAGTCCGGCACCGAAGCCAGCAGGCGGCGCAGGTCGGTGTAGTGCCAGGATTCGATGCGCCGCGTCGGCAGGCCGCTCTTGATCGCCTCGATGGCGTCGTCGCGCTTCAGCATCACCGTGCCGTCGCCGGGCAGCAGCGACAGCCGGTCGCTGAAGGCGTCGATCAGCGCCGTTTCGGCGGGCGTTCGCTGGGGTGTCGTGTGTATATTCATCAGTTTCGCCTTGTTTGGCTTGCCTTCCGGGCCTTCTGGCATCTCACGCGGCTTGGCCGATCACGCCGGCATAGCCATTGGCTTCGAGATCTAGCGCCAGCGACTTGTCGCCGGACTTGACCACCTGACCTCTGTAGAGCACGTGCACGCTATCCGGCACGATGTACTGAAGCAGGCGCTGGTAATGGGTGATGATGACGATGGCGCGGTCTGGCGCGCGCAGCGCATTGACGCCTTCCGAGACGATCTTCAGCGCGTCGATATCGAGGCCTGAATCGGTCTCGTCGAGCACGCACAGCTTCGGCTCCAAAAGCTTCATCTGCAATATCTCGGCGCGCTTCTTCTCGCCGCCCGAAAAGCCGACATTGAGCGGCCGCTTCAGCATCGCCATGTCCATATCGAGCAAGGCGGCGGCGTCTTTAACGCGCTTCAGGAATTCCGGGATCTTCAGCGGCTCCTCGCCGCGCGCCTTGCGCTGCTCGTTCATCGCCACTTTCAGGAATTCCATCGTCGCCACACCCGGTATCTCCATCGGATACTGGAATGCGAGAAAAATGCCTGATGTGGCACGCTCGGCCGGATCCATTTCGAGGATCGACTGGCCGTTGTAAAGGATGTCGCCTTCGGTGACCTCATAGTCCTCGCGGCCGGCGAGAATATAGGACAGCGTCGACTTGCCCGAGCCGTTCGGCCCCATGATGGCTGCCACCTCTCCGGCTTGCACCGTCAGGTTCAGGCCGCGGATGATTTCGGTGCCGTCATCGACGATGCGGGCATGCAGGTTTTTGATCTCAAGCATTCTCTTGCTCTATCGTTCCGTTAACTACATATCGCCGGGCTAGGGTAACGGCGACTTCGCTTTCAAGTTCAGGTGCGAAGTCAAATCGCATACTTCCGTCCTCGACGGCGTCGGCGGGATTCGGCCACCTGGTGATTTCAAAAATCTCAGGACCGTAGATTGCGATCATCAGCTCCGTGCCATCATCGCGCCCGACGCTAATTCGATTCCCTTCGACCTCAACATCGGCCAAGACCTTGCTTTCTGAGGCAAAGCTTTGAAGGTAGCTCCCAAGCGACTTCGCCAGTTCTCCGCAAGCCCCTTGATCAAGGCTGTCCCGATAGTCGTCCGGCAGTTCACCTGAGTTCCTGTCAAACTGGAGAACGCGTGCAACTAACGGCGGACCGTCGTCTTCCTCACCGTCAGTCACCCTACGCTCCCCTCAAGGCTAATCCCGATCAGCTTCTGCGCCTCGACGGCGAACTCCATCGGCAGTTGCTGGATCACGTCCTTGACGAAGCCGTTGACGATCAGCGCGATCGCTTCCTCTTCCGGAATGCCGCGCTGCATGACGTAGAACTTCTGGTCCTCGGAGATCTTCGAGGTGGTCGCTTCGTGCTCGAACTGTGCCGTCGCGTTCTTGGCTTCCATGTAGGGCACAGTGTGCGCGCCGCATTGATCGCCGATCAGCAGCGAGTCACAGTTGGTGAAGTTGCGGGCGTTGGTCGCCTTGCGGTGCGCCGAAACCTGTCCGCGATAGGTGTTCTGCGAAAGGCCGGCGGCGATGCCCTTGGAGATGATGCGGCTCGACGTGTTCTTGCCGAGATGAATCATCTTGGTGCCGCTATCGACCTGCTGGTAGCCGTTTGACACGGCGATCGAATAGAACTCGCCGCTGGAATCATCGCCGCGCAGGATGCAGCTCGGATATTTCCAGGTGATGGCCGAGCCGGTCTCGACCTGCGTCCACGATATCTTCGAACGATGGCCACGGCAGTCGCCGCGTTTGGTGACGAAATTGTAGATGCCGCCCTTGCCCTCGGCGTCGCCGGGGTACCAGTTCTGCACCGTCGAATATTTGATTTCGGCATCATCGAGCGCGATCAGCTCGACCACGGCGGCATGCAGTTGGTTCTCGTCGCGCTGCGGCGCCGTGCAGCCTTCGAGATAGGAGACGTAAGCGCCCTCCTCGGCGATGATCAGCGTGCGCTCGAACTGGCCGGTGTTCTTCTCGTTCATGCGGAAATAGGTCGACAGTTCCATCGGGCAGCGCACCCCCTTGGGCACGAAGACGAAGGAGCCGTCGGTGAACACCGCCGAATTCAGCGTGGCGTAGAAATTGTCGGAGGTCGGCACGACCGAACCGAGATATTTCTTCACCAGTTCCGGGTGCTCGCGGATCGCTTCCGAGATCGAACAGAAAATGACACCGGCCTGCGCCAGCTCTTTCTTGAAGGTGGTGACGACGGACACCGAATCGAACACGGCGTCGACGGCGACGCGGCCCGACTTGTAGACATTGCCGCTGGGTTCCTCGAGTTCCGACGCGTCGGTCTTCTGCACGCCGGCGAGGATTTCCTGTTCCTTCAGCGGGATACCGAGCTTTTCGTAGACCCTCAAGAGCTCAGGATCGACGTCGCTCAGCGATGTCGGTCCCGGCGTGCTCTTCGGCGCCGCATAGTAGTAGAGATCCTGGAAATCGATCTTCGGATAGTGGACGCGCGCCCACTTCGGCTCGTCCAGCGTAACCCAGCGCCGATAGGCTTCCAGACGCCATTCCAGCATCCAGGACGGCTCGTCCTTCTTCGCCGAAATGAAGCGGATGATGTCTTCGCTCAGGCCCTTTGGGGCCTTGTCCATCGCGATTTCGGTCTGGAATCCGTATTTATACTGGTCGACGTCGATCTTTCGGACCCGATCGATCGTGTCCTGCACAGCAGGCATATGCGTTCTCCATCCACGCCGGGGTCAAGGCCCGGCAGTTTTCAAACTATGGCACCGCGAAACGAGTGCCCACGGGCAACCAGGGCGGCGTAAGTTCCATATAGTGCGTCCCTGCCGGAAATTCACCCGGCCATCATGAAACGCACGGCTCTACCAGGCCGGAAGGCCTGCATCATTCTGCCGCACTCAGGCAGCTTTTTCCCTGCCCGCCGCTTCCTTACCGGCTTGCCGCGAGGCGATACCTGACAGTGCCATGCGGAACAGCTCGACATCCTCGGCACTCGTTGCGTGGCCGATGGACACGCGCAAAGCGCCAAGGCTGTCACTGTGCCCCATGGCTTTCAGGACATGGCTCGGGCCAACCTTGCCCGACGAACAGGCGGAACCGGCCGACAGCGCCACGCCGGCGAGGTCGAAGGCGATCTGCGCCGTCTCGGCCTTGATACCCGCAATAGCGAAGAATGTCGTATTGGCAAGCCTCGGCGCGCCGGTTCCGAAGATTTCCGCATCCGGCACCAGCGTTTTCACGATGGCCTCGATCTCGTCGCGGAGGCGACCGACCGCATCGATGCTCTTCATCCCGATCAGGGCTTCCCGCGCTGCCGCGCCAAAACCGGCGATCGCGGCCAGATTTTCGGTGCCGCCACGATGAGCCTTTTCCTGGCCGCCGCCGACGATCAAGGGTCTTGGCATCATCAGGTCCGAGGCGGCGATGATGGCGCCAACGCCGTTGGGACCGCCGATCTTGTGCGAAGACAGAATCAGGTAGTCGGCGTAACCCGCTGACATATCGAGCGGAATGCGACCGGCAGCCTGCACGGCGTCGACGATCAGAATGCCACCCGCCGCCTTGACGATTTCGGCGATGCTTTCGACCGGCTGGATGACGCCGGTCTCGTTGTTGGCGGCATGGATCGCCACCAACGGCAGGCCGTCTGCCTTGTCATGACGTCCAAGTGCCGCCGTCAACGCGTCCAGCCTGACAATGCCGTCGGTGTCGACGCCGATGCGTGTCACCTGGGCTGCCGGAAAGCGCCCGCCATTCAGCACACAAGGATGATCGGCTTCGCACACATAGAGCCGGCTCATGCGGATAGTGCCGCGCCCCATCTGCCAATCCGGCGTCAGCAGCGTCGAGGCGGCTTCCGTCGCACCGGAGGTGAACACGACATGCTCGGCGCTGGCGTTGACCAGCGTCGCCACATCGCGCCTTGCATTCTCGATCAGCCGCCGTGCGGCGCGACCCTCGGCATGGACCGATGACGGGTTGGCGGCAGTATCGAGCGCGGCAATCATAGCCGTGCGCGCCGCGGCAAGCAGCGGCGCACTGGCATTGTAGTCGAGATAGGCGCGTCTTCCGGCCATTTTCGTTTCGATCGGTCCCTTCAAGAGCCATTCCGCGAGGATAGCGCGTTATTTCCTTGAAATTGCAAGGCAAGCCGTCCTATTTACGCGACTTGCGGCGCGGATGGCCAAACCATGACGTTTTGGCCACCCAGTTTTGAACAATTCTAAACTAGCTTCTAGAAAGACGCTCGCCCTGCGTCAAGGCCTGGGAAGACTGGGGGCCAGAGGAAGAGTTGTTCCGGGCGCCGCGCATTCATATGCCATGTGGAGTATTTTATGCCTGAGGTCATTTTCGCCGGTCCGGCCGGCCGCCTGGAGGGTCGCTACCAGCCTTCCAAGGAAAAGAGCGCGCCGATTGCCATCATCCTGCACCCGCACCCCCAGTTCGGCGGCACGATGAACAACAAGATCGTCTACGACCTCTTCTACATGTTCCAGAAGCGGGATTTCACCACGCTTCGCTTCAATTTCCGCGGCATCGGCCGCAGCCAGGGCGAATTCGACCACGGCACCGGCGAATTGTCGGATGCGGCCGCGGCACTTGACTGGGTGCAGTCGCTGCATCCTGATTCCAAGAGCTGCTGGGTCGCCGGCTATTCGTTCGGCTCCTGGATCGGCATGCAGCTTCTGATGCGCCGGCCGGAGATCGAAGGCTTCATCTCGATCGCGCCGCAGCCCAACACCTATGATTTCTCGTTCCTGGCGCCCTGCCCGTCGTCCGGCCTCATCATCCATGGCGACGCCGACAAGGTCGCGCCGCCAAAGGACGTGCAGGGGTTGGTCGACAAATTGCACACACAAAAGGGCATCACCATCACCCAGAAGACCTTGCCCGGGGCCAACCATTTCTTCTCCAATGACGCGGACCTCCTGCTCCAGGAATGCGCGGACTATCTCGATCGCCGGCTGGCCGGCGAGTTGTCCGACCCGCGGCCGAAACGGTTGAGATAGGCGGCGAACAGCGATGTACCAGCCCCCGCATTTCCAGGAAACGCGACAGGACGTCCTGCACGGGCTGATCCGGGCGCATCCGCTTGGCCTGCTGATTTCAAATGGAGTCGAGGGACCGGTCGCAAACGCGATTCCGTTCCTGCTCGACGCCGAAGTGCCACCGAACGGCAGGCTGCGCGCCCACCTGGCGAGAGCCAATCCGCAATGGCGCCTGCTGGCCGACAGCACGGCAGCGCCCGTGCTGGTCGTCTTCCAGGGTACCGATGCCTATGTGACGCCGTCCTGGTACGAGACCAAGCGCGAAACCGGGAAGGTCGTGCCGACCTGGAACTACGCCATTGTCCAGGTGCGCGGTGCAGTTAGAGTGATCGAGGACCAGGACTGGCTGGCCCAGCAGATTTCCGATCTGACGATATCACAGGAAGCCGCTCGCGAAGCACCTTGGGCGGTGACCGACGCACCAGCCAGCTTCATCCAGTCGCAGATCAAGGGCATTGTCGGGCTGGAAATCGAGATCACGGACATGCAAGGCAAGTGGAAGGTCAGCCAGAACCGGCCCATAGCCGACCGTAGCGGTGTCGCCGAGGGACTCGAGAGCGAGGGCTCGAACTCGCCCGACATGGTCCGGCTTGTACGATCCTACGGCGGACTGGACGACAGGTAGCACCGAGCTTGTGCAAGGTCGCAGCCCGGGGAATCCCAGGGATTTGCTGCGGCCAGGAAGGCATCGGTGTCGACCTTACCGGCTTGCGCCACGTCGCGCTGAGAGGCAGGTCGCTCAATCGACCTTCGTCATCGCCGCCTTGCGCTCGTTGGCGATCAGCCACAGGTTGCGGATGTAGATGAACAGGCCCAGGGCCTGGCCGGCGATGAACACCGGATCCTGCCGCTGGATGGCGTAGATCAGCAGCAGGCTGCCGCCGAACAGCGAAAAGAACCAGAAAGCGATCGGCACGACGCTGCGCTTGGCTTTTTCCGATGCGACCCACTGCACGACAAAGCGCATGCTGAAAAAGAACTGGGCGACAAAGCCGAGCAGGATCCACGTATCGAACTGCTTGACGAAGACGTCGTGAAGCCAGGTCGCCAGTTCTTGAAGCACGTTAGGCACGCCGGATTTCCTCTGTTTTTGGCATTCTGCGGCGCCGGCGGCGCAGCCACCAGACACCGGCGAGATCAAGCACCCCTTGCAGGCCACGATCGAAAATTCCGTAATTGGACCTGCCGTGACGGCGAGAGCGGTCGACGACGTCGCAATGCACGACGCGATACCCCTCCTGGATGACGAGGGCCGGGACAAAGCGGTGCGTGCCATCGAAGAACGGCAATTTCCTGAGGATGTCGGTATGGATCGCCTTCAGGCCGCAGCCCGTGTCGCGCGTCTCGTCATGCAGGACGGCCTTTCTCAGCCAGTTGGCAAAACGGGACGCCAGTTGCTTGATCTTGCTGTCACGACGCTTCAGGCGCTGCCCTTGCGCAACACCGAAACCGGAACCGGCCTGCCGCAGCGCATCGACCAGCACCGGAATGTATTTGGGATCGTTCTGGCCGTCGCCGTCGATCGTGGCGACGATATCGCCGCGGGCCGCCCATGCGCCCGAACGCACAGAGAAAGACTGGCCGGCGGATTGCTCATGCCGGAGGTGGCGAAGCGGAAACGGGCGAAGCACTGCCTGGGCGGCTAGCACCGAGCTGGTCTCGTCGGTCGAACCATCATTGACGACGATCACCTCGAAGTCGCGCCCGGCCATCGCCGCCCCGATCTCATCAAGCAGAAGCGGCAGGTTCGCCGCCTCGTTCCGGCAAGGAATGACGATGGATATCTCCGGCATTTCGCGTCGGGCTCTGTCACAGGGTATTGGCATTCGATTCGATGCCGTGTGGTGCCGTTCCAGCGGGTCAGGTGCGGCAAGAACCCGCTGGCGCGGCGCCTCATTACGCCAGCCCAAACGATGAAGCAAGGATGCAGCCGGAAGGCGAGCTTGCGCCGTTTCACGACCCCGTGATTGCGTGCGCACCGAACCGGTCATGTAAAACGCGACCGGACGCAAAACCGGATTCCCCTTTTGCTGACCGCGCTTGGATGCTAAACGCCCGCGTTCACGCATACCACGCCCGATCCGCTTCGGTTGGGCGCTTTCGGGAAAGAAAAAATGTCCGCCTTCAAATCCGATTTCCTGCGCATTATGAGCGAGCGCGGTTTCATCCACCAGATTTCGGATGATGCCGGCCTCGACCAGCTTTTCGCCAAGGAAACGGTGACCGCCTATGTCGGTTACGACGCCACGGCGACCAGCCTGCATATCGGCAATCTGATTTCCGCGACCATGCTTTACTGGCTGCAGGAGACCGGCCACCGGCCGATCGCGCTGATGGGCGGCGGCACCTCGATGATCGGCGATCCGTCCTTCCGCGACGACCAGCGCAAGCTTTTGACGCCTGAGGCCATCGCCACCAACATCGACGGCATCAAGCGCATCTTCGGCCGCATCCTGCGTTTCGGCGACGGTCCAAACGACGCGATCATGGTCAACAATGCCGACTGGCTGATGAAGCTCAACTATGTCGAATTCCTGCGCGATGTCGGCCGGCATTTTTCGGTCAACCGCATGCTGACCTTCGACAGCGTCAAGCTGAGGCTCGAGCGCGAACAATCGCTGTCGTTCCTCGAATTCAACTATATGATCCTGCAGGGCTACGATTTCGTCGAGCTCAGCCGGCGATATGGCTGCCGCCTGCAGATGGGCGGATCGGACCAGTGGGGCAATATTATCAACGGTGTCGATCTCGGACACCGCATGGGTACGCCGCAGCTTTATGCCCTGACCACACCGCTGCTGACGACGTCGTCAGGCGCCAAGATGGGCAAATCGGCCAAGGGCGCGGTCTGGCTGAACGGCGATCTCTACTCGCCCTATGATTTCTGGCAGTACTGGCGCAACACCGAGGACGCCGACGTCACGCGCTTCCTGAAAATTTTCACCCGCCTGCCGCTCACCGAGATCGCGCGGCTCGCCGCGCTCGGCGGCTCCGAGATCAACGAGGCCAAGAAGGTCCTGGCCACGGAAACGACGGCCATCGTGCACGGCCGCGAGGCAGCCGAAGAAGCCGAGGAAACCGCGCGCAAGACGTTCGAAGAAGGCGCGCTGGCCGAAACGCTGCCGACCGTCGAGGTCGGCAAGGCCGATCTGGAAAGCGGCGTCGGCATATTGTCGCTGTTCGTGACCGCCGGGCTTGCCGCGTCCAACGGCGAGGCGCGGCGACACATCCAGGGCGGCGCCGTGCGGCTGAACGACCAGTCGGTATCAGACGACCGTCGGGTGGTGACGCTTCAGGATCTCGGCCCGGAACAAGTCCTAAAACTGTCGCTCGGCAAGAAAAAGCACGTTCTGGTGCGGCCGGCCTGACCAGAGCCTGACTTTCCTGATAGAACCCGGATGGCCGGTTTCATTTTTGCGGCGCTGACCTTCGGTTCGGGATCATGGCCCCCGTAAGACTTGATCAACCAGCTGCCGAGATTGGCCGAGACGGGTGGGATATTGCCATCGTCTCATCGGAACGAGCAGGTAACGCCAGAAGCGTACAATCGAGTGCGATTTATGTGATGACCGCAATGGGCCGAAGCAGACCGGCAGCTTCTGGCGTCCAAAAAGCGGTAGCGGACAGTCAGCTCGGTGGGACCGATGTCTCTGGCTGACCCCTAATGGTCAGTCCGGAGGCGAGATTGCAGGTCCGAATCGAAAACGGACGTTCGGCCATCCTATCTGCGCCGACCGTCGCGCCACCCCGCTGGCGAGACGCCGTGAGCCTCTTGAAACCCCGACTGAAGGCCGCCTCCGCCGGCCTACAACGTAAGCCTACGGTGAAGGCCGCCTTGTCGCCTCAGGTTGAACATCGCAAGTCCGGGGAATAATTCTGGGAGGAGTCGTATGACGATTGCGCGCGTGGAAGTGATCACTCGGTGCAGCGCCGGCGGCGCTGGTCGCGGGCGGTAGAAGGAGCGGCTGATTGCGGCGACGTTCGAGCCCGGGGTCACGGTATCGGAGGATTCGCAGTATCGTGTGCCGGCTACGTCAACCGATTTGCGACTTCTCCCAAATTTCTCGAAGCGTTGGGGATAACCGCACTGACCCCATTTGCGGCGGAATCGGTGTCCATTACCTTTCCGTTAACAATGGACGATTAGATCTTGGTGGGGGGTCAACCGCGAAATGTTGCGAGAACGAGGAGCCCATCAATGGCTGCGATTGATCTTCCTGGCGATTGGACCGGACAGTACAAAGGATCGGAGCTGAACCTCTCGGGGTTCAAGCTCTCCTTTTCTGACGAGTTCAACACGCTTGATGTCGTGCCGAACAACGGCACCGGCAAGTGGTTCTCGCCTGTGCATGCCCCCTATGGGGCCGCCACGTTCATGTCGCCGGTGGGGGCAACGAATCCGTTCTCCGTCTCTGACGGGAAGCTGACCATTACCATGAAGCAGGTGGACGGCGTCTGGCAGTCGGGAACGATGCAAACGGTTAACAGCGCCGGCCAGGGTTTCGCGCAAGAGTACGGGTACTTCGAGATGCGCGCAGCCTTTCACGGCGGGGCGGGAGCCTGGCCGGCTTTCTGGATGCTGTCGCCCGATCAGACTGTGCCACGCGTCGAGGTCGACATCGTTGAAGCGTATGGGGGCGATCCAGATGGTCATCACCAGGCGGTGCACTTGAGCAATAAGGAAAGCCACGCTTGGGAAAGCAACTATACGGGCCTTGCCGGTTCGATGTTCGACGGGGCGTTTCACACCTACGGCGCGAGGATCACGACGGACTGGATCACCGTGTACTATGACGGCAAGGAGCTGAGCCGCTTTCCAATGAGCGACTTTTTCCGCACGCCGCTCTATATGGTGGTCTCGCTTGCCATGAATCCCCTTGAGGTCGAGCGGGCGTCCGGCACGTACAAGATGGTCGTCGACTACGTGCGCGCCTATGCCGCGCCGGACGTGATGGAGCAGCACCTGACCGGGACGGATGCGGCGGATATCCTGAGCGGCGGCAATTTTGATGACGTTCTGGACGGCGGGGGTGGTGCTGACAAAATGTCCGGCGGTTTGGGCAACGATACCTACCGCGTCGACAACGCATTCGACGTAGTCATCGAGGCTGACGGCGCCGGCATCGATGTGGTCATCACCTCGATGACGTATTCGCTGTCCGGCCAGCAAATAGAGCAGCTCACACTCACCGGCGTTGCCGACATCGACGCGATGGGTAACGAACTCGACAACACGCTGGTCGGCAACGCTGGCAGCAACTTGCTCGACGGCGGGGTCGGAATCGACAAGATGGAGGGCGGCGCAGGCAACGATACCTACTATGTCGACAATGCGCTCGACCGCGTGGTCGAGGGCGATGCGGCGGGCAACGATTGGGTGTTCAGCTCGAGCACCTATTCACTGCCACGCTATGTCGAAAATCTGACTCTCATCGGCCTTGGCGCTATCAATGGTCGCGGCAATTCTTCTGACAATGAGCTGACCGGGAACAATGGGAACAACACGCTGGACGGCCTTGCCGGCAACGACACCATAAGGGGCGGGGCGGGTAGCGACCGGTTAGCGGGCTATGATGGCGCCGACCTTCTCGATGGCGGGACCGGGGCCGACCTGTTGAATGGCGGTGCCGGCAACGATACCTATTATGTGGACAATGTACTGGACAACGTCATCGACGAAGCGGGCCTCGACCAAATTTTCAGTTTGGTCACGTACTCACTGGCGGCCGATCGCAGACTGATAGAAAATCTGCGTCTGACCGGAAACGCCAACGTCGGAGCCACGGGAAATTCCCTCGACAACGTGCTCGACGGCAACGACAGCGACAACAAACTGGACGGCGGCCGAGGCAATGATTCCGTGCTTGGGCGGGGTGGCAACGATGCACTAACGGGCGGCCTGGGTATTGACCGGCTTACTGGTGGCGCCGGCAACGATTCCTTCGTTTTCAGCGCGCCGCTCTCAGTGGCCAACCGCGACATCATCACGGATTTCAACCATACGGCCGATACATTCAGGCTCCAGAATTCGGTAATGCAGGCGCTTGGAGCCACCGGAGCCCTCGAGCCAAGGTACTTCTTCGCTGGAACTAGCGCGCACGACGCCGACGACCACATCATCTATGACAAGGTTACGGGTGCGTTGTTTTACGATTCCAACGGAAACGTCGCAGGCGGCGTGACACAGCTCGCGACGCTGACGAACAGGCCGACGCTGCTGGCCGACGACTTTTTCGTCATCTGATCCGGCGCCTACAGCGGTGCGCGCGCACCGCTGTAACTTCTTGTTGCGCATCGCTTTCGAAAAACCGGCGACCTCTTTTTCGAGCGATGCTCTAAATTAGTTCTACTGCGTCATAAACTGTGTTGGATGTCTTTGGCAGAAGGGATATCGTGTGATGTTATCCTACAACGTCGCTCCGACCGATCCAGTGCCCGTTCGTGACAGCTAGCGAGAACAGCGCCCATAAGCACCGGCAAGGCCGCTGGTGGCCTTGTCCCGTGGTGGGCGAAGGAGTGCCGAACGCCTGATTTCAGGCGTTCGCGATCGACTTTTAGCGCGCCAGCCGCTCTGCGATCAGCTCCGCGCACTGGCGATCGTCGTTTCCGTCCAGGATGGCCAAATCCGCCGGATCGGCGCGCAGATAGACACCGGACGTCCGCGCCTTCACGCCCTCGGGCCAATCCGAACGGGCCGTAAAATACCCGGCGGCGCGATCCACAGGCCCTCAATGCGGTGCGACGCGGCCCACGCTCTCGATCGCCTTTCGAAGCTTCTGGTTGATGGTCCTCATCTCGGCAGCGTTTGTCGCTTCGCCGTATCGTACGCACGTCAATCCGAGGAGATCGGTCGGAAGCTTCGAACGCTCGCATGCAGTATGGAGGTTCGGCGCAAGCCGAGAACGCTGCTGAAAGGCCGACCGCGAAGTCCACTTCACGCGCAAGATCGAGGAGACGGGTCAGCGGGGTCGTGCCCGAATTGAAGGATGTCGTCCAGGGATCGACATGCGCGACGTCTTCGAGGCCGCGCGTCAGCGCCTGCACCAGCTTCATCTGCGCTCCCGACGAGCCAAGGAAATGCGGGGCTTGTACATATCCCTCGCTACAGCAGGTCGTACCACCGGGTCCCCGCTGCCTGAATGCGCAATACACGCACGGAAACGATCCCCGCCCGCGGCGGAATCTATAGGGACTTGTGGAGAGCAGCCACCGAGAGAACTGCACTTGCGTGCGCGTTCAGCGTTAGGCTGTCGCGACCTGAAATGACCTGCCGAGGTGGAAGGAGCTCCGACGGCTCGCAAGGGCTAGTCCCGATTTGAATCGCCGAGGATCTTTGCAGCTACCCGCCGCACACAGAGCTTATGCCCGCACCATTGAAGGTCCGGCTACAGCAGACAAAGCGGCCCTAAGTTCCGTGTTGAGGGAGGTCCGCCTATGGCGCAACCGCGACCTCCAGCGTGGTCCCCGGCAAGGTCTGCTTTCAGGCGGTGGCGAAGCTGACCTCAACGGCCGATATAGGCGCAAAGCGGCCATTTACGCCCGGGCTGACGTGAATCGCCTTTTGATCAGGGGCGTGAATTCGGCCGGGCGAACGAGCGGCCGCTTAAGATCAATACTCGGTCGCTCGAAGTAATTGGGTTTACCGATACTCGAAAATCGACCTGAAAATTCCGGGCGCGATCACCGACAGCGGATTGACGTCCAGTTTCGGCTTGTTTGCATCGCCCCTGAGCCGGTAAGTCACGCCGATCAGGCCGCGATCGCGGCCATTGCCGAGCAGCGCGCCAAACAGCGGCAGTTCGCCGAAGATACGGTTGAGGCCATAGACCGGCATGAAGGTGCCGGTCATGTCCATATTGTTGTTCTGGTCGTAGAGCGTGCCCTGGAAGGTGGTGCCGATACGCGGGCCGCGCAGCACGCCATTAGCCAGCTTCAGATAGCCGGCGCCCTTTTCGATCTCGGAAAAGCCGCGCTCGAACTTCACTCTCGACGTGTCGATATTGGCTTTGACAGCTTCGTTGAGGCTGCGGCTGTCGCCCGCCGGCGTCGTCGATACGAGCGAGGCGAGTTTCGGCTCGTTGACCACGAAGAAGTCGTGCGAGTCGACCTGGCCCTTCATCGGCCCATCGCTTGCCCCGGCGAGCGCCAGCGTGATCGAACCGCCCTCCATATGCTCGTAGATGTTGAGGAACCGCAGGATGGCGCCGGCATCGGCCGACGTCACGTTGAGGGCGCGCCTGCCCGCGCCGGTCGTATTGCTGATGCTTATGGCAGCACCCGAACTTGCCGTGGCGCTCACCTTGAGCCCGTTCACCCTGGAACCGGCGGCGCTGTAGTCGAGCTTCAGGTTCGACAGTCTCTCGTTGTGGAAACCGGTCAGGGAATTGACATCGGCGCTCACCGAAATCGCGTCGGAACCCGTGGCCTTGGTGGCGGTGTCGACATCGGACGTGAATTGCTTGATCAGCGAGCGCGCGTCCAGCGCGTTCCCGGCGATGTCGATTGCATAGCCCTTGCCCGATCGTTTCACCGACACGGCAACGTCGTCTCCCCGGTTCAACGTGACCTTGCTGAACCGCGCCGAGGACAGCGCGCCTTTGACCAGCACCACGCCGCCGTCGATTGAAAAAGTCTTTCCATTCAGGTCGAAGTCGGACAGCGTCGTGGTGTCGCCGGACTTGGCCATGGCAAATGTGACATTGGCTGGAATGCCGGGCCCCTTGCTCCAGCCTGCCCAGGGAATATCCAGCCTGGCATTAGTCAGATCCGCCGAAACGGTCTGGTTGCCCGTGCCGCTCTTGTCGATCGCAACCTTGATGGTTCCGGAAAGCAGCGCCGACAGGCCAGGCATGGCGGCTGCACGCATCTTGTCGTCGAGCACCAGCGCCACTTTCCGGCTGCGTGGTGGTCCGCCATCCCTGAGCGGCTCGATCAGGTCGAGTTCGGCCGGAATGCCGTTGAGCAGCGCCTTGGCGGCGATCACGGCCTTCTCGGGTTCGACGGTGATCGAACCGTCGGCGTCGGTTACGGTCTGATCCTCGAACGGCTTGCTCAACGACAGGTCTTTGTAATCGAGTGCCACCAGCCAATCGAGTTTCGAGCTGTCGACGCCGGCCTGCAGCGGAATGTCCGCCTTGACATGGCCGGTCACCGTGCCGGACAGTTCGTCCGGCAGCAGGCCGACGTGGCGCATGGCATCAATCGGCTCGTAGGAGGCGAGCTCGGCGATTGCGGACGCCTCCCCGGCGACGTCGATATCGAGCGCGCCGATCACCGGCGGGCGGTTCGCCGCCTTGACCTTCAACGTGCCGTTGCTTGCCGCCACCGTGCGGCCGCTGGCCATATAAACGTTGCCCGAGGACAAAGCGACGTCGACGTCATTGCCGTGGAATTCGACAACACCGACGGCATCGCGTATCGGCGGAATGTGACCGGCCGTATCGAAGCGCGATCCTTCGATCTGGAAACGGCCGAACACTTCATCTGATGAAAGCGGTATCCCGTTGCCCAGGCGCCCGGGCACGACCTGGAACTGCAGGCTCGCGTCGACGACGCGGCCGCCGAACAGGTTCTCCAGCACCCACAGGCGAGCATTTCGCGCGGAAAACCAGGGCCACAACTGCTTGACATGCGAGACCGGCATGTCGTGGACGTTGAAGGCGACAGATATGCCTGGCACCTTTCCCTCGACGAACTCGACCGAAGCCGTGCCCAGCGCCTCGCTGGCGGCTCCGGACCTGATCCCGATCTGCTCGGCCACGAGCTTGCGGCTCCTGGTCTGGTAGACGCCGGCGATGCGGGCGATGAAATCGAGCGCAGGTTCGGACGATTCCGAAGGCGCCAGCGTCGAGCCGTCGCTGGTCAGGTCGTAGCGATAGGACGGCTCCTCGCCCACTGTTCCAGTCGCCGGCTTCGGCCCGATCGAACCGGCGAAATCGAATGTCGAGCGACCGGTCCTCACTTGCAGCCGGTCCACCTGGATCTTGTTGGCGCCGGCGACAAGCGTCGCAGCGAGATCGACGTCGGCTGGAAGCATCCCACGCGGGCCGAGATCGAGCACGGAACCGGCGAACGACAACGAGGCCGTCAGCCGCGACGCATTTTCGCCGGATCCTTCCGATCCCGCCAGCTTCAAGGCAATTGCGCCCAGCGTCCCACCTGCCGCAGCCTCGTTAACCTCCGCTATATCGACGCTGGCATCCAACGCCGTCACGCGCCGCGTCGTCGTATCGCGGGTCGCTGAGGCGGCGATGGTGAGTGCCCTGCCGTCGACCTCCGCGTCGGATGAAAACTCCATGCCGCCCGGCCCCGACTGCCCAACGGTGGCATCTGTGATCCTGACCAGTTTGACCGACCCGGACTCGGGCAGAACGAGGTCGATATTGCGGAGGTCGATCCGGCGCATCGAATCCTCGCGCACCGCATCGAGCGCGTGGTTGATGCTGGCAAAGACCGTGCCGGCCAGTCTTTCCGGGTCGATGAGGCCGTCGTCATTGCGCAGCGCCGCCGTCCAGTCGCCACCCGACGGCAGCGCCGCCATAACGATGCGCGCATCGGAAATCCTGGCGCTGGTAAGCCGCACCTCGCCCGAAAGCAGCGGTATCAGCCTTATGCCGAAGCGGACACGCCCAGCATCGGCCATCGGTTTGCCGTCGGCGGTCTGGAGGCTGACGTCGCTGACCTGCAGCGCGATGAAGCTCGATCCGTCGAGCGTGAGACGGGCCGGTCCGACCGCAACATCGACATCGACGCCGGCCAATTTCTCGATGGCCGTTTCCGCTTCTGCCCGCAGCCGCTCGGCGCCGAAACCGGACATGCCGATCGCATACACAGCGGCGGTGGCCAGCAGCACAAGCACCACAAGGCCGGCAAACAGCCGCGCAAGAATACGAACGCCGCGGCCGATCGACGCCTGGCCGAGCGGCGGTACGCGGCACGCGGACGGGAAGGCACCCAGGTCGGTGATCTCATCACGCCTGAATCTGATCTTCTCGTGCTGCGGCTGCTCCTGATCCACACAATTTTCCGTTGAACGAACTCGACCGTGGACGAATCCCGGTGCGACAATATATCGATGAGGCGTCGCGCGTAACCTCAAACAAGGGCATCGATATGGCTGATCTCGACCTCGGCGACCTTGCGCCGCAGTTCGACCTTCCCCGCGACGGCGGCGGCTCCCTCAGCCTCGCGTCTTTGGTGGGAAAGCCGGTCGTGCTTTACTTCTATCCGCAAGACGACACCACAGGCTGTACCAATGAGGCGATCGGCTTTTCGCAGTTGAAGCCGGAGTTCGAAAAGCTCGGCGCCGCCGTCATCGGCCTGTCGCCGGACAGCGTGCGAAAACACGACAAATTCAAATCAAAATACGATCTGACCGTCGACCTCGTCGCCGACGAGGAGCGCAAGGTGATCGAAGCCTATCATCTGTGGGGCGAGAAGAAGCTCTATGGCCGCCGCTATATGGGCGTAGAGCGCGCAACATTCCTGATCGGCAGCGACGGACGGATTGCGAAAATATGGCGGAACGTACGAGTCAAAGGCCATGCCGCGGCGGTGCTGGAGGCCGTCCGCGCGCTCTGATAGCGACGTTGGCTGTGGGCTGAGAGGCCCATGTGAGGCAGCGCTGAAGTCTGCGCCTCATGCCCTCATGGCAATCCAGCTGCAACCCATGGGCTGCAAGGAGCTGGGCGCCAGCAACCGACCGTTAACCTTAATGATGTGTAATCAGGCTTGTCGTTGGTATCGTACGAAAGCGTGGTCCCGTGAACGTAGCCAGTCAGTCAACGGTCTTCGGCAGGCGCAAGGAGCCCCACACGGTCATTATCGCCCGGGGCAACAAGATCAGGCATTTCACCATACGTCCATGGGTTGCCGCATTTTGCGGCTCCGCGCTGGCGGCGATGGCCATAGGCTACCTGCTGGCGACCTCCTATCTCGTGCTGCGCGACGACCTGATCGGCGCGACCACGGCACGGCAGGCGCGCATGCAGCAGGCCTATGAGGACCGCATCTCCGCACTGCGCGCCCAGGTCGACCGGATCACCAGCCGTCAGCTTCTCGACCAGCAGCTCATGGAAACCAAAGTTGGCGAACTGCTGGAACGACAGACCCAGCTCAGCCTGCGCCATGGCCGCCTCGGCCCGCTCCTCGAGCGCGGCGAGAGCGAAGTCGGAACGCCACCTGCCGCAGGCACTGCTGCGTCCGCAAAGCCGGAAAAACGCGCCGACGTAACCGACGCCCAGCCGCAGTCCTATTCGGTTGCCAGAGTCGGCGCCAACCTTGGCGCCGGCGATACCAGGCCGTTCTCCCTGTGGTCGACCCGCTCCGATCCGCTGCCGAGCGATACGGCGGCCGATCGTGCCGACAAGCTGTTCGTATCGATCAACGAGTCGCTCAAGGCCATAGAGAGCCAGCAGCTCACCCGCATCACCACGCTTGCCGACAACGCCTACAGAAACGCCGATGCAATCTCTCAGGCGCTCGAGGCCGCTGGCCTGCCGGTCGACAGCGATTTCGGCAAGAGCGACACCGGCGGTCCGCTGATACCACTCGACAGTTCGATGACCTTCGACAGCAAGGTAAGGGAACTGGACGAGGCGCTGGACGCGCTCGATCGTCTGAAGACGGAGGCGCGACGGCTGCCGCTCGCCAATCCCGCCCCCGGTCGCTCGGTCACCAGCCCGTTCGGCGTGCGCACCGACCCGCTCCTCGGCACCGCCGCGCTGCATTCGGGGATGGATTTCAGGGCCCCGACCGGAATGCCTGCCAAGGTCACGGCGCCCGGCGTCGTCGTCAAGGCCGGCTGGAACGGCGGCTATGGCCGCATGGTCGAGGTCGACCATGGCAACGGCTTTGCGACGCGCTATGGGCATCTCAGCAAAATCAACGTGACCGTCGGCCAGAGACTAAATGCCGGCGACGTCATCGGTAAGACCGGCAGCAGCGGCCGCTCGACCGGCCCGCATCTGCATTACGAGATCCGCCACAATGGCGAAGCCATCGACCCGCTGCGCTTCCTAAGGATCGGCAAGAAGGTCGCGCAGTATCTCTGAAGTCCGCATCTTCTTGATTAAGACAGATCTGGCCGTTTTCCACCTGATAGCGGCCTCTGCTCTGCTCCGTGTCGCTGGTGAACCCGGGACCGACGCATCAAGCGCGGAAGTCATTTATTATTTTTGAATTCCATTTGACTGAATAAATATTCGGTGCGAACCTCAACGTCTCCTAGGGACGCGAGAAATGGCACTGCGGGGGACCAATCAGGAATTCGGGCGGCCTTACAACAGGCGCATCGTCCTCGAATCCATCCGCCTTCACGGTCCGATCGCCCGCGGCGACATTGCCCGGCGGGTCGGGCTAACCGTGCAAACGGTATCGACCATCGTTCGCGAGCTGGAAGAACACGGCTACGTTCTGTCCATGCGCGAAGAGCCGCGGGGGCGCGGGCTGCCTCCGGCGACCCTGCGGATCAACCCGGAGGGCGGCTATGCCGTCGGCATCCATGTCACCCCGCTGGGTATCAATGCGGCGCTGATCAACTTGAGCGGCGACGTGATCGAGAGCACCTATCGCGAGGCCTCCAACGCAACGCCCGACCATGCCTTCGAACTGATCGGCGCGATGGTGCTTGAATTGACCCGACTGCGGCCTGGCGGTCGCGTTCTCGGCATCGGCATGGCGCTGCCCGGCCCTTTCGGCGTGGAGTCGATGAGCTTTATCGGCCCGACGACGATGACCGGCTGGAAGGACGTGGCGCTTCGAGAACGGCTGGAGGCATCGACCGGGCTGCCCGCGTTTTTTGAGACCGACATGGCGGCCGCGGCAATGGGTGAGCGCCTGTATGGCCTCGGGACGGGATATTCCGAATACTACTATCTCTATTTTGGTGTCGGTCTTGGCGGCGTCATGGTTCATGACGGAAGCGCGCTGCGCGGCGCCTGGGGAAATGCCGGCGAAATCGGACACATTCCTGTCGTGCCGGGTGGCGAGCCGTGCCCCTGCGGCAATCGCGGCTGCCTCGAAAGATACCTCTCGCTCGAGGCGCTGCGGCGCCGGAACATCAGCGGCGCCGATTGGGTTGATGAAGTCGGGCCGATCTTCCGCAACGCCATCACCATCATCGAGAACCTGTTCGATCCCGAAACCATCATCCTCGGCGGACTGGCGTCCACCGATTTACTTGAACGGCTGGCCGGTTCGGTTGCGAACCTTCCCAACTCGATCTCGGCGCGAAAGGACCGCACGGCGCCGCGTGTCACCGTCGCACGCGGCGGCCAGCAGGCGGTGTTGCGCGGTGCCGCAGCGCTTGCCGTCTCAGGGGTGCTTTCGCCGCGCTTCGGCCAGATATTCACCGCCGAGCGCGAACGCGGGCGTGATATCCTGCAAGGCAAGGGGATCGCGGCATGAGTGAACCTCTGCTGGTGCTCGACAACGTCGCCAAGAACTATGGCGCGATCGAAGCGCTCAAGGGCATCAGCTTCTCGATCGGCAAGGGCGAGGTGGTAGCGCTTTTGGGCGACAATGGCGCCGGCAAATCGACACTGGTCAAGATCATCGCCGGAGGCCTGGAGCCGACCTCCGGTCGCATGCTGTTCGAGGGCAAGGAATTCCTCGCCAAATCTCCCGCCGAGGCCAAGGCCGCCGGGATCGAGACCGTCTACCAGGACCTCTCGCTTTGCACCAATGTCGACGTGGTGGCCAATTTCTTCATGGGCCGCGAGATCACCAGGAAATTTCTTGGCGTTCCCCTGCTCGACGAACCCGCCATGGAGCAGGTGGTCGAAAAGGCGCTGGCCAGCGCCGGCACGCGCATCCCTTCGCTCAGAACCAATGTCGAGCACCTCTCAGGCGGCCAGCGGCAGGCCATCGAGCTCAACCGATTCGTGCATTTTGGCGGCAAGCTCGTGCTTCTCGACGAGCCGTTCGCGGCACTTGGTGTCGAGCAGACACGGCGCGGTCTCGACATGATCCGCCAGGTGGCCAGCCAAGGTATCGGCGTCGTCATCATCACCCATATCATGCAACAGGCCTTCCAGGTCGCCGACCGGATCGTGGTGATCCGGCAAGGTGTCGTGGCAGGCGATGTCGCGCGCAACAAAACAAGTCCCGACGCGGTGATCAACATGATCACCGGAGAGACGCTTGCCGGTGCCGGACCGGCAGGCTGAGGGGCAAATGAGGGGTCCGGCGCAAGAGGAGCGAACGACATGAAGAAAATACTTCTTTCCGTCTTCGGTATCCTGGCACTGGCCTTTGCCACGCTCACGCCGGCATTCGCCCAGTCCAAGGGCACCGTCTACTATCTGGTGCCGACATTACTCGACGAATTCCAGACCGGCTCGGTGAGCGCTCTGGAGATGTTCCTGAAGCAGGTCGGCTACGAGATGAAGACGCTGAACGCCGACAACAAGACCGACGCTCAGCAATCGCAAATGAACGACGTTATCGCGCTCAAGCCGTCGGCGATCATTCTTGCCGCCGTCGATTTCAATGCGCTGAAGCCGTCCATTGAGGCCGCCCGCGCCGCCGGTATCCCGGTTGTCGAATTCGATCGCCAGATCACCTCGACACCGTCCGACTTCACATCGGTGGCGGGAACGGTCGAGATCGGCCAGATTGCCGCCGATCAGGCCGAGAAGCTCTTGAAGGCGAAGCACGGATCGGTGAAAGGCAAGATCCTCCAGGTGCTCGGCGATCCTGGCGACCCCTACACGCTCGACATCCAGAAGGGTTTCGAGGAGAAAATGAAGGCGTTCCCGGACGTCAAGATCATCTCGGTTCCGGCCATGCAATGGGAAGCCAGCAATGCCGGCACCATCGTTGCCGACCAGATGCTCGCCAACCCGGATATCGACCTGATCTTCAGCCACGCCGCGCATCTCTCGGTCGCTGCCGTCGCCTCGCTCGAGGCCGCGGGCAAGAAACCGGGCGACGTTATGCTGATGAGCTCGAATGGCGCGCCGGTCGGCCTTGACCTGATCCGCAAGGGCTGGCTCAACGTCGAAGTCGAGCAGCCGCTCTACGCTCAGGCCGCCGCCGTAGCCATGTTTATGGACAAGGTCGTCAACAAACAGGAGATCAAGCCGGGCGAGTACGACGTGCTCGGCCTGAAGTCGACTCTGACCAAGGAAGCCTGGGGGCCGAACATCAAGATCCCCGGCGCTGCGATCACCAAGGAAAATGTCGATAACCCGGCCTTCTGGGGCAATATGAAGCCGCCTACGGACACGGTGAAGCCGGTCGAATAGCAAAGTCGCCTAGGGCTTCGGGCCACGCTGGCCCGGAGCTCAACCGGCGCGTTCGAACGGACGCGCAAGGGAAGCTGCAGCAAATTTCAATCCGCGCATGATCCTTTCCGAGAATCGATGCGCTAGACGGATCAGCACATGAATCCCCGCACCCGCCGCACCCTCGAGTTCGTCCTCGACAACCTCGTCTGGTTCATGCTGGTCTTCGTGCTGGTGGTCTTCTCCATTTCCATTCCGAACTATTTCCAGCTCGGCATCTTCGCCAACATCATCGAGGCGTCGAGCGTGCTTGGCGTCATGTCGATCGGCCTGGCGCTGGTCATCATCACCGGACATATGGACCTGTCGGTCGAATCCGTGGCGGCGCTCGGCGCCATGGCGGTCGGTATCCTGTTCTGCTCGGCGGGCATCGGCCTTGGCGTCCAATTGCAGCCGGAATGGCTGATGGTTCCGGTTTCGCTGCTGCTTGCCCTATTTGTCGGCGGCATCATTGGGTCCATCAACGGCTATTTGGTCGTGAAGGTGAAGATGAGCGCCTTCATCATCACGCTCGCGTCCTATATCTGGGTGCGCGGCCTCGTGCTGGTCATTTCCGGCGGCCGCTCTGCGCAAGACCTTGCGCCGGCGATCCGCTGGTTCGGCATTCAGCGCCTCCTTGGCCTGCCCCTCACCGCCTGGATCGCCATTTCGTGTTTCGTAGTCTTCTCGCTAATCATGGCCAAGACACCCTTCGGAAGGCATCTCGTCATGATCGGCGGCAACGAGACTGCAACCTTCCGAGCCGGCATCCGCGTCAACCGCAACCTGGTTGTTGCGTTTGTTCTCGCTGGCGCCATCGCCGGCGTTGCCGGCTGGCTGCTGGCGATCCGCACCTCGGGCGCCACCGCCAATCTCGGCGTCGGCCTGCTGTTCAACGCGTTCGCCGCCGTCGTCATCGGCGGTGTCAGCCTGAAGGGCGGTGTCGGCACCCTGCCCGGCGTCTATGCCGGCGTGCTTTTGCTGTCGGCCATCAACACTGCGATCAACCTCATGGCCCTTCCGGCCAACTTCACCCAGGTGATCCACGGCCTGCTCGTGCTTGCCGCCGTGCTGCTCGACGCTTTCAAGCAAACCATTCGCCAGAGGCTGGCATGACCGGGCGTCTCAAAGACAAGGTCGCGCTGATCGTCGGCAGTGCGCGCGGCATCGGTAAGGGCATCGCACAGCGGTTTGCCGAAGAGGGCGCGAAGCTGGTCCTGGCCGATACCGAGGTCGAGGCCGGGCAAGCGGCCGCGGACGAGTTCGGCGCTGTCTTCATCCGCACCGACATCTCGCAGCTGGCCGATGCGGAGGCCGCCGTTGCGCTGGCGCTCGACCATCACGGCCGTCTCGACATCATGGTCCAGAATGCCGGCATCTATCCCTGGCAGTTGCTGGAGAACACCAGTCCGGAGGACTGGGACCGCGTCATGGCGGTCAATTTGCGCGGCACCTTCAATGCCGCCCGTGCCGCACTCGTTCCGATGAAGGCGCAGCACTTTGGCCGCATGCTGTTCACCTCCTCCATCACCGGCCCGCACGTCACCAGCCCTGGTCACGGCCACTATTCGGCGACCAAAGCCGGCATCAACGGCCTAATCCGTTCGGCCGCTCTCGAATTCTCGGGCTATGGCATCACCGTCAACGGCGTCGAGCCCGGCAATATCCTCACCGAAGCAATCCAGCTCCATCGCGGCGCCGCCTATATAAAGAACATGGAGGACTCCATACCGCTCGGCCGCCTCGGCAGCCCGCGCGACGTGGCCAATGCTTTCCTGTTCCTGGCCTCGGACGACGCCAGCTACATCACCGGCACGACCATAATCGTCGACGGCGGGCAGCTGCTGCCCGAAGGCAAGGATTTCCGGCTCCTTCCGCCATGATCCTCGATTTCGGCGCCGGTTTTTTCCTGCACCGGGCAACAGCGGCAGATCATCCAGCACTTGCCACGGTTCGTCTCAAGAACGGCGACGCGGGCAAGGATCGTAGCCAAGCGACTTGGCTTCGCGCCGGAAGTTGCGGGCTGAGGCCTCGCCAGCCGTGCCGCGGCGCCGAGGAAACAAGGCGTGAGTCGCGTCGATAAAAGTCGATTCGCTACCAATACTTTAACATCGGTTTACCCGAAGTTGGTAACAGCAACGACGCTCGTTTTCATGATCAAGCAAAAGGCCTACCTTGCCGCAGCATTTCAGCTCTCCTTTCGGCCATCGGAGCGATTGCAACTGGGCGAGATCGCACCGCCACGAACACCCGACGGTCGCCGCGATGGCGGATGGGGAGCCTGGCGTCGCCATGGTCCGGGCATGCGGTGGACGGGACTCCGGTGGCGGGAGCCGGGCTTGAGCGTCATTCGCGCCCTGGAAGGTGCCGATCTTCCGGCAGTCGCAGGCATGTTTCAACGCGTGTTTCGCAAAGAGCGGACCGAAGCGCCGGCCTCGCTCATCGAATATATGAGACGGTTTTATCTGGAGGCGCCCGGTTGCGGAGGCGATCTCCGGTCGCTAGTCCATGTCAACGACGCCGGCCGCGTCTCCGGGTTTGTCGGCGTTCACGCATTGCCGATGCAGTTCAACGGCCGGCAATTACACGCCGCCATTTGCAGCTCGCTCATGGTCGAGGATCATGAGCGCGACCCGATGGCCGGAGCCCGCTTGTTGAAAGCTTACCTGGATGGTCCGCAGGACATCTCTTTCAGCGAGACGGCCAACGACATCTCCGCAAGGTTGTGGACACGGCTGCGTGGCGTGGTCCTGCCGCAATACAGTCTCGATTGGGTACGCGTGATGCGGCCGTCGAGCTTTGTGCTCAGCCTGTCCGCCAGTCGCATGAAGCTTGCCCGAATGTTCAATCCGTTTGCGCATGCCCTCGACCGATTTTATTGCAGGCGAATGAAGTCCAGCGAACGACGCTGGTCCGGTGTGGCGGCGGACGGGGCAGGCCATGGCGTCTTACGGACGTCGGAAATCGACAGCGGCACGTTTGCCAAGCTCGTCGAACCGTTGACCGCCCAGTTCGTCCTGCGCCCGGAGTGGGCGGAAGGCCAGCTCGATCATATCCTGGCCGATGCGGCACAAAAGCCGGATATGGGCGAGCTTGTCTTCGTTTCCGTGACATCGCCAGTCGGCACCAATGTCGGCGCATTCGCCTATCACGCACGGAAAAATGAAATCGGTCGCGTGCTGCAGATTCTCGCCCTTCCCGGCCAGGCGGGTGCGGTGATCGACTGCCTGATCGATCATGCCGCCGTACGCGGCGTCAGCGGCCTGCGCGGACGGATTCAACCCGCACTTCTGGAAGCAATGCTTGGGCGACGCATAGCTTTCCTAACTGTTGCCTCGACCGTGGTGCATTCACGCGATCCAGAGCTTTTGGATGCCATGAAGAACTCGCAAGCTTTCCTGAACGGGCTTGCGGGCGAGCAGTGGAGCCGGCTGATCGGCGGCCGCTTCACCTGAAGTGCTTCCGATGACTCGGATCGAGAGGTAGCTCAGGTACCGACTTCCTCGACCTCATCAACGAGTTGCGGGCGCAGGTGCAGATAGCGCGTCGCCTTGCGTTTGGCGGCGATGTCGGCCCAGACGCGTTCAACTTGCGAGGCAGTTAGTCCCGCTGTCTGCCCCACCACTTCGGCAGCCACGCCTCTGTTGAGGCCGCAAAGGCAAATATCCATACGGTCATAGGGAAGCGAGAAGTAGAACTCCTCCTGCGTCTGCGCCAGCGAGTAGGTATCGGTGGTCGGCGGCCGGTTGCGGATTTCCTCTGGAACGCCGAGATAGGCCGCCAGCGCATAGACCTGCGTTTTATAGAGATGTGCGATCGGCTTGACGTCAGCCGCGCCGTCACCGTTCTTGACGAAGAAACCCTGATCGTATTCCAGCCGGTTCGGCGTTCCAAGAACGGCGAAGTTCAAGCGATCGGCATGATAATATTCGATCTGTTTGCGGGTGCGCTGTTTCATGTTGGTGGCGGCGACGATACCGAGATAGACCGGCAGCGGCATTCTCAGTTTCGTCTGCTTGCCCTTGGGATCCTGCACCACCAGCGACGAAATATTGTAGCCTTCGCCCTCAAGCGCGTTCGCGATCACGATCTTCGAGGCCCAGCCTTCGCCATATTCCGGGACCAGTTCGCGGATGAAGGCGTCGCGACGCTCATAGCAGCCCATGGCGCGCAGAGCCGGCCCGATATCCTCCACAATAGCCTCGACACCGAAAGTGTCGGCGACAACGCGGCCGAGCCGCAGACTTTCCGGATCGGAATCGTTTTCCGGCATGAACAGGCACAATACATTCTGAGGCCCGACGGCTCGCGCGGCCAACGCCACCGAAACGCTTGAATCGATCCCACCCGAAAGACCGAGCGTGAGACCCCGCTTGCGAATACCGCGCAACTGCTGGCGCAAAGCGGTGACGATCCGGTCCGTTTCGGCGGCGGGGTCGATCGCCAGGGCCTGCGCCAGAATGGTCTGGGCGCCGTCGCTGGGGCGAACACTCATTGCGCGGCCTCCATCATCTCTGCAGCAAGCCGGCGGCTCACCTTGCCAGTATCGGTTTTTGGTAATTCCGAGCGGAACTCGATGACCTTGGGGACCATGAAATCCTCCAGATGACGTGCGCAGTGGCGCATGACATCCTTTTCGCTTAGCTTCGGGTCCGAGCGTATCACGAGTGCGCCGATCGCATGCCCAAGCACCGGATCCGGCACGCCGACGACAACGGCCTCCGCGATGCCCGGATGGGCGTGAAGCACGGCCTCCACCTCCTTCGGGGCCACCTTCTCCCCCCGCGTCTTTATGATGTCGTCCTTGCGCCCGACGAAATAGAGAAAGCCATCCTCATCGGTCCTGAACAGATCGCCGGTGTAGAGAACCTTCTCCCAAGGATTCGGGCCAGGCCGCAGGGCCCGTTCGGTTGCAGCTTCGTTGCGCCAGTAACCCTGCATGACATGCGGCCCGCGAATGACCAACTCACCCGCAACGCCTGGCGGCACGCGTTGCCCGTGGTCGTCGACGACAAAGGCTTCGGTGTTCGGGATGGCTATGCCGACCGATCCCGGCCGGCGATCGAGCTCCTCGGGCGGCAGGTAGGTGCAGCGCTTGCACTCCGTCAGGCCATACATCGAATAGAGGCTGACACCGGGAAAAAGGAAACGCAGACGTTCTATGTGCGCCTGCGGCAAGGCCGCCGCCGTATTCGAAATATAGCGAAGGCTGGGCAGGAACCCCGGCGCCAGGTCACGCATCTGCAGGATCATCGCTGCCATCGTGGGCACGAGCGGAAGACCGGTGACGCCCTCCTCGCGGATACGCTCAAAGATCGCTTGGGGAAAAGCGAAGGACTTTTCGAGCACGAGCGTGGCGCCGAGCCTGACGGCCATCAGCAACTGATAGAGGCCATAGTCGAAGGCAAGGGGAAGAACATTCAAGATGATGTCGTCTGGCGAGTTGCGCAGATAGGTGGTGATCGAGTCGGCGGCCGCGTCGCAATTGCGGTGCGTCATCATCACGCCCTTGGGCCGGCCCGTTGAGCCTGAGGTGTAGATGAGCATAGCCAGATCGACGTCGATGCCGCCGTGGTCGATCTCACTGGCTTCGAGCGTCAGGCAGTCGGCCAGGGATTTCGCACCTGCCGGGCATTGGCCATCGGTACCAGCGGTGGAAGCCACGAAGATGCCGGTCTTGCCGCTCGATCCGCATGCCTCGGCGACCACAGGCATCAGTTTTGCCTGCGTGAGGATCGCGGCAGCGTCGCAATCGGCGATGATGTAGGCAAGCTTTTCAGCTTTGGTGGATGAGTTGATCGGACTGAACGTCGCTCCTGCCTTGAGGACGGCGAAAATCGAAACCGCGGCCTCCCAGCAATTGTCCAGGAAGACCAGGACCCGGTCGTTGCGCCTGACGCCATTCATGAAAAGGGCGGCGGCTAGGCGGCTCGAAAGGTCGTCCAGTTCTTCGAAGCTCAGCCTTTTGTCTTTGGTGATCAATGCCGTTTTGGCGGGATGGGCAGCGGCCTTCGTGGCCAGGAAATGTTCGATCCGCATGGACGCTCCTCGCCGCGGGCACCTACGCTGCCAGCGCCTTTGCTTTCGCACTGATGAAGGATGAGAGGCGTTCAATCGAATCCAGATTGGCCGGCACAACGTCGGAATCGACCATCGCTATACCGAAATCGTCTTCGATGAATGCCACCAATTCCAGCACGGCGGTCGAGTCGATGATGTCGTTCTCGATCAGCGAGTCTGTATCTGCAAGCTGGTATGACGTGTCGCCGAACAGGAAGTTGTCGACGATAAAAGTTCTGACCTTGTCCTTGATTGTAACCATTTTCTTTCCTTCCCTTCTCAGGCTGCTCGTGCCGCACCGACCTCTTGGCCGGTGAAATTTTTCTGCCACAGCTGCGTCGACAAAATTCCGACGAAGGCCGCGTTGTCGCGAAACCCAGATACTGGCTGCGTGCGGCATTTCTCATGAAGATTCGCCACCGCCTTGGCGTTGAACAGTCCGCCGGCGGCGACGCTCGCTTCGCTCAAGCAGTCGCGTACGTAATCCAGTTCTCCGGCTCCAACAAAGGAGCTGGCGTCCGGGGCTCGGTAAGGTTGTTTGGTGCGCTCCCGGATCGCCGTCGGAAGCAGGTTCTTGGCAGCCTTGCGCAGTATGTGCTTTTCCACCAATCCCTTCAGCTTCATCTCCGGCGGTAGTCTTGCCGCGAATGCCACCAGACGAGGATCGAGGAAAGGGAAACGTCCTTCGATACCATGCGCCATCGCCATGCGATCGCCTTGGCTGGAGAGGATATAACCCGGTAGAAGGAAGCGGGTTTCGAGATATTGTGCCTGATGCAGTGGATGCCACAGGGAAAATGCCTCGGGCAACCGGCTGACCAATTCCTCGGCCGGGTCATAGCCCTTCAACGTCGCACGCAGGTCGCCGGAAAAGAAAATCTTCGCCGCCGCCGTGGTCTTGAAGCGCGACCGATGCGAGAACAGCGGATCGTCGAGCGCAGTGTTACCGGCGCCGAAGAACGCAGCCAGGTACTCCACTGACTGCTGCTGCAGACCCGGCAGATAGGGATAAAGCCTGCGGAACAGCTGTGGCCTCATGCGCGATGCCGGCTGCCGCCCGCAGAACCGGCGAACACGCGCTTCCCTGAAGACATCGTACCCTGCGAAGACCTCGTCGGCGCCCTCGCCAGTCAGCACCACTTTCAGGCCAGCCTGGCGAACGAGGCCGGATAATTGATAGAGGGGGGCCGGGGCCGTGCGGATGATCGGCCGCTCGGCAAAGCGGATGACTTCAGGGAAGACACCGGCGATATCGCCGGCACGGCAGGCAATGGTTCGATGATGGGTGCCAAGTGCTGAAGCCATCTCGGTCTGGAAGGCGCTTTCGTCGTGCTCGGCGCTGTCGAACGTCACGGAAAATGTCTGCAGCTTGAGAGGAGTCATGCCGGCGGCAAGCGCCGAGACAAGGGACGAATCGAGCCCGCCCGAAAGATAAGAACCGACCGGCACGTCGGCGCGCATGCGAAGCCTCACCGCATCAGTCAAAAGCGCCTGCAGCTCCTCGGCCGCATCGTCCTCGTTCGTGACCGTCGACGGCGCGTCCCGATGCGGATAGTCGAGGTGCCAATAGCGTTTGACCGTGACTTGTCCCTGAGTCGCGATCATCACGCTTGCCGGCTCCAGCTCATGGATATTGCGAAAAGCTGTGCGGGGAGCGATCGGCGCCCACAGCGTAAATATCTGGTCGAGTGCAATCGGATCAATTTCGGCTGAGACGCCGGGGACCTTCACGAGGGCTTTGACTTCCGATGCGAAGTAAAGCACGCCGTCCTTGTTCGTGTAGAACAGCGGCCGGACACCCATCCGGTCTCGTGCAAGCACCATACGCCGACGCCTGTTATCCCATATCGCGAAGGCGAAATCGCCGTTCAGAAGCGGCAGGCAGTCTTCGCCCATCTCGTCATACAGGTGCAGGATGACCTCTGTGTCGCTCGACGTACGGAAGCGCCGGCCCTTCGCTGTCAGCCCTTCGCGCAGTTCCAGGTAGTTGAAAATCTCGCCGTTGAACGCAATGGTCAAGTTGCCCGATACATCGGACATCGGCTGCTGGCCATCACCGATCCCGATCACGGACAGCCGCGCATGCCCGAGCCCAGCGTCGGGTGTTACAAATTTCCCTTGCTCATCCGGCCCGCGATGGGCGATCGCAGCTATCATGCGTGCAAGCAAAGCTTCCGCATCCCGGATCGAACCGAAATAGCCCCCGAATCCGCACATTACCTAAGACTCATATATCAGCGAGGTACGAAACATAACCACAATAGTTTCCTCAAGCGTTAACCGGATAACCCCGACTAACACATGGTTAACAATAATTAAAAATCAAAGGTACTTTTTTAGGCTTATTATCTCGTTTCAGATAGAGAAGTATATTCAACGCTAAACGCAACTTTTGTTCGAGCAACGGCGGCGCAGTCGCGTTGCCGCCCGTGGCCGGCTCAGTCGGTCCGTCACAGATTGCTTGTTCGCTCGATGGAGTTTGCAATCCCGAGCCGCCCCGATCTAGCCCGACAAAAAGTGCGGAAACCAAAAGCGCTCAGTCTGCCCCGAAGTCAGCGAGCGGCCGTCGATCTGCTCACGTGCAATCTTGGACGCGCTGATAGTCGAATGAACCGGGCGGAGATGTCCGGAGGGAAGCGAGGGGTATTTCCGCCGGCTCAACTGAACCCGGAGGAGTCATTCGGGGTTCCAGCGCTGCCTGACGCCATCCGGCCCTGATCTGTTCCCCTTTTAAGGTGAAGGCGGAAGCGGACTCGTCAAATTCGAATGTCAGTCGGCGGGCGCCAAAAGAAGGTTCGGTTTGTCGCCTTCAAGCTGCGGCCATTGAAGAAGGTCGCTGTGGGAAGATGGGGCCCTTTGCTAGCTGGGCTTTACGCCGAGAGGCTCCTTGTCCGCTGGGATCCTCACCAATGTTGTCCGCAAGCCGTGAGACTATCACCCGAATACCAGCTCCGGTATGATCGCTTCCCAGACATCTCTGTGAAGGTGCACCTGATACTCTTCCTGGTTGTCGGACTTGCGCCAGCGCACGATGGCGCCGACTTCGCCGCGCAGAAAGCTGAGGCGCTCGGGTGGTGACCAGCTTTTGGCCATGCGTCCGAGGGCTTGTCCCTGAGCGTCCTGTATCATCCAGGTGGGGCCTTCGCGTACGATATGAACCGGATCTCCTACTTTCGCCGCCGATATTGAGGCAATTGAGGGATGACCCGTCCTGAGACGCCCCGCCCATGACAGGTCCACAGTCTTTAGGTCCGGCACCTGGTACAGGGCAGTCGGAAGAGCGACGTCAGCGCCGATGGCTGGTGCGGCTCGGCGCAGCACATGCTCTGCGCCCTGCTGGACAAACGGATGCTGTCCATCGGCAATGATGGCAAGGCTGCGCCGAGCCCTGGTCATAGCGACATAGAACAGGCGGCGCGGCGCATCGGGATCCTCGCCTTTGGAAGGCCTGTCCCAACCGCCATTCAGGATGACGACGTCATCGAACTCCACACCTTTGGATCGATGCGCCGTCAGCAGCAGTAGGGAGCGCTGATCGCTGCGGGCATCATTGGCCCATTCAGCGAACCACTCGACAAGGTCCGGCACAGGCATGGTCTTGTTCGCAAGCTCTTTCGCCAGCGCGGCGATGCCTTCGGCGATCAGGTCCGTCCAGCGGTTGGACGGTATCGCGTTCAGCACGTCGACCAGATCACGGATGGCCAGCAGACGGGTAGTATCCCGGCGCAAGGCGTCGATGAATTGCTGCATCTCACGCAGACGCCAAATGCTGGGCATGCTCTCGTTAGCCATCTCCACGGGAATGCCAAGCGATTCGGCATAGGCGCGCGCCGGGGTCAGCCGCCGCCAGTCGCGCGCGATGATCGCCGCACGCGACCAGCTCCACTCCGGATCAAGGCGCGACAGCCGGACGAGTTCATCAACTGCTGCCATCGCCTGCGCCACGTCGCCGGATGGGCAGTCCAGCACTTGCACCCGCCCGTGGGCAACCGGATCGAGCGCCGCCATCTCTCCACCGGTCGGCCCCTTGCTGCGCTTGCGATCTATGGCAATGTCGTGACTGGCTTTCATGCGATCAGCGGCGGGCGCGATGACCGCGTTAGCCGCCGCAATGATATGTCCGGTCGAGCGGTAGTTCTCGATCAGGAACTCCGGTCGTGCACTGTAGTCGGCCTCGAACTGGCGGATGAAGCGGATGGACGCGCCGGCGAAAGCATAGATGTTCTGATCGTCGTCGCCCACCGCAAAAAGGCCGAGTTGAAGCTCCTTATCGTCCAGTGAGCGGCCTGCAACGGCGGAGATCAGTGCGTATTCCTCGGGGCCAATATCCTGATACTCGTCCACCAGAATCCAACGATAACCATGGATCAGCGTCTCGCGTTGAGCCTCTGCCTCGGCCTTGCTGAGCCCTTCGCCGTTTAGTTGGCGCACCGCTTCCAAGACGATTCCGTCGAAATCGTGCGTCGTCTCGCTCGCCGCTCCGGCAAAGCTCGCTCCCACCAGTCGCATCGCGAGGGCGTGGCACGTGGATATGGTTACGGCATTGGCGTCATCGCCGATCAGGTGTCGCAGCCGGATGCGTATCTCGGCGGCAGCATGACGGTTATAGGTCAGCACGAGGATGCCGCGCGGGTCCTCGCGGCGGACCCGGATCAGGTAGGCGATGCGATGGACAAGAACGCGCGTCTTGCCTGGCCCGGACCGGCGAGGACCAGCACGTTGGTCTGCTCGCGATCATCTGCGACGATCTTCTGCTGCACTGGATTGTTCAGTGCCTCGACGATGGCTTTCCAGGAGGCGCCGGTGGTTTGGCGTCGGATCTCCATACCCTTGCCGGGCATCCAGCGGCGCAGGAAGGCGTCGCGCTCCAGCACGAAGTAATCCTCAGACAGCCGCAGCGCCTGATCCATCGCGACAACACCCTTTTCGGCATAGGCCGCCATCACATGAGTCTGGATGGTCTGCTCGGCGTAGTGTTCCTCAAGGGGCACAAAATCTTTCACAGTGAACTGGCCGCCCGAGGAGTTGAGATAGACTGTCATCGCTTGCCGGAAAACAGTCAGCCCTTTGCCCAGCGTGACCACCTCCTGCTCGTGCAGCCACAGAAGTGCGCGGTCCATCAGCTTCGTCATGTCCTGAATGCCGCTGCTGCGAAGCAGGGCGTCTCCGGTGAGGGCTGCAAGCAGATCGCCCATCGTGGTTTCGACTTGGATGTCCTTGCCGCGGCTGCCCTTCGGTAGCTTGCCCAGAAGATGTTCCAGCAACAGCTCGGCGCCCTGGTGCCGCAGGTTAGCTGTCTGTTCCAGCGCCTGCCAGGACTGTTGCAGCGTCACGATCAACGTGTTGCGCGAAGCCTTGCGCAGCCGCAGATTGCCCTTGCCGCCGTCCTGATCGCGCCCGTCTCGGCCCATGCTGCGCAGCAACTTTTCCACGATGTCGGGGCGCACTGCGCTGTGCCCCTGATTGCGGAGCGCCTGACAGGTTTCGGCCAAATGGAGGGGAATGCCCCCCGCACCTTCGGCATCGGGGGCGGCTTCGCGCATCAGGGCAATCAGCGCGGATTCAAGCTGTGCGGCCTGCCCCAGTCGCTGCTGCGAATGCCCCTCGATGGTGACATGGACAAAGACCGTGACCGCCAGGTCGTTGCGGGCGACCCCGAGCGCCTCGAGATCGGCCATTGCCTTGATCAGCATGCCGCCCGTCAATCCGCTGACCCCGGCCAGCTCATCGGTGGAAATGCCCTGATCGGGGGGTGCGTTCATCAGGTGGCGGGTGATATCCAGAAGCTGCTTGCGACGGATGCCGGTGATCGCGGTCTTGGCCAGGATCGCCTCGACCTCTTCCAGGTTGCGTATCCTGAGGGATGAGGGGAAGACCTGAACCCGGTTCTCCTCGCGGCTCAGGAGCGTGGCTTCTTCCAGCCAGGACACCGCGGTTTTCACCCTGGTGTCGTCGGTGGCGCTGTCGCGCTCGAACTCCTGATCGCGTCCGGCTCGGACGACTTCACCTGAGGTGGCCACCACGGTGCCGGTCTTCTTCATCCGGTCGTCCAGCCGCCGCAGGGCCTTGAGGATGGCACCGATTTCGTGCCGAGCCAGGCGCGAGCGCGCCGAAAGCGAGAACTGCCGCTCGACATCCTCGGCGGCGAACAGCAGGACGCAATTGGCATGGGCGCGGTCGCGGCCCGCTCGCCCGGCTTCCTGCAGGTAGTTCTCCAATGATCCGGGAATGTCGCCATGCACCACCAGCCGGATATCGGGCTTGTCGATCCCCATGCCGAAAGCGTTGGTCGCGGCGATGATCCGGAGCTCGCCGATGCGAAATCGTTCCTGGATATCGCGCTTTTCCTCGGGGGTCAGCCCGGCGTGGAACCGTTCCGCCGACAGACCCTGCTGCTTGAGGAAATCGGCGACGCGTTGCGTCTCACTGCGGGTGGCGCAATAGACTACGGCGCCCGAAGCCCCATCCTGTGGCAGTTTGGCCTCGATCACATCGAGGATATCGGCCAGCTTGGTGCCGCGCTGTGTGGGCCGGACCTCGAAGCTGAGATTAGTGCGCACCGCGCCGCCGTCCAGCAGCATCAGTTCGCGCTGCAGACGTGACTGGAAATGATCGCGGATGTCGCGCACTACTTCGGGCTTGGCGGTGGCTGTAAGGCAGAGCACTGGAGCAGGCGCTTCATCGCCCGAGAATTCCTTGATGAAGCGGCTGACATAGCGGTAGTCGGGCCGGAAATCGTGGCCCCATTTCGACACGCAATGCGCCTCGTCCAGCACCCAGAGCCCGATCTCACGCTGGGCCAGAACCGAGCGGACCGAGTTGCTGCGCAATTGCTCGGGCGAGATCAGCAGCATAGCCGCCTCTCCCATGCGCACACGGTCCAGCGCGTCCTGCCGCTCGGGTATCGACAGCATTCCATTGACCGTGACGGCCGAGGAAATTCCTGCCCGCGCCATGCCCTGCACCTGATCGGCCATCAGTGCGACCAGCGGCGAGATTACCACGGTCAGCGCGCCGGTCTTGTCGAACTTCGAGAGGGCGGGGATTTGATAGCAGACCGATTTGCCGGTGCCAGTCGGCAAAATGCCGAGGATGCTCGCCCCACGCATCGCCTCATCAACGATCCGTTCCTGAAGAGGGCGACCCATATCGTCCACCGGCTGCGCGCGAAAGGCATCAAACCCGAACCAGCGCGACAACGCGCGGACTGGGTCGTTCCTCTCGCTGCACCAGGCGCAATCTGGGCTTTCGCAATTGGTGTCGCGCAGGTGCCGCACGATCAGTGCAGCCTCGCGGAATTGCGCCCGCACCCAGGGTGGCATGACGGAGTCCCCGCCCGCGACCAGGATCCAGGATATAGCATAGGCCATGGGCCATCCGAGTTGCGGGCTCGAAAGGCGGGTCAGCGTCTGCTCTATCCGCCTCTCACAGGCGCGCCCCGATAGCAGCCGGAAAATCGCTTCTCTCGCCGCAAGAGGACCGGGCGCAGGAGCTCCGCGAAGTTCCTGGAACACTGCGTCGAACCCGCCCGGGTTCTCCATTCTCGTGGTAAGGAAATGAAAGGCTGCCGCGGCATCGGGCTGGTCGGCGTTCTGCTGCGTCAAGGCCGATAGTTGATTGCGCAGCACCTGAAACACCAGTCGCGCATCCATTTCCGGATCGTTGACATGGCCCGCTTGCAGGCGCCCGTCGTGGTAGTGCTTGACCAGGTGGTGGTAGGGATTGCGCGGAAATGCGAGCGGATTGAGCCATAGGGTGTCAATCGGCGATCGAAAAATATTCGCCAGCCCAGGCTGCACCGCGACCAGATGAGGCAAGTCATGCCGAATAATGTTGTGGCCGAGCAGATGCTCGGCCTCGCCTGATTCTGCTTCCAGACGGTCAAGGGCCGCCACGAGATCGCGTTTCTTTGCCAGGATCGGGGGACGAGCATCATCGCGCACCGCCGCAAAAGCGAAGATGGTGGCGGTTGCAGGATCCACTTCCAGGTCGACCGAAACGCAACGCTGCAGGAAGGATTGGAAAGGCTCAGTCATACTGCACGGACACTATTCACGGGATGAAAACGGTTAGCGATCATGGTCGCGCGCTTGACGAAAGGTCAACGCTCGACTTGATCCACAAGAACTTTGCCCGGCAGCCATCTATCAAGCTCAGTTCTATACGCGAAACCGTACCCGCGGAGGTTATCGACTAATCCTGATCACGCCTCACAGAGGGCAATGTGCGCCTGAGTTCGTCGCCCAGCGGCAACCATTCGAGACGCAGTATCTGCCCAATGCCGCAACCTGGGGCCTAAAGCACACAGCGCTTCGATGCCAAGAGGTGCCGCGAAGGGCCGGGCGCTGAAGGCTCGGTTTGAAATCGCTCGCTTCGGAAATTGAAGGAAAGTCTCAGGCCGTGCCAACTGAGCCGAGAACCTGGTGCTGCAGCACAAGCGCGCCATCGTTTCCGACAACGGCGACTTTGGGGCAACGACAGCAGGGCGCCTACTGACCGACTTGCGGCGCATTGCGGGCTGGAATGATCGGGGCCGAAGGCGGACTGGCAGCTTTCGGGAATCCTATCCGTATTACCTGATTCCGTATCTCGCCTTTGATCCGCCGGCGTTGGCCGCCAACAGACAGGCAATTTCCGGGAGCCCCGATGTTGCGATGTTGCAAACAGGGCGCTATCCGCTCCCCGACCGCGCTACCTGGCGCCAATCCCGATGGAGTGGTCGAATCCTGAGGCCGACGTCGGACTGTCCAGCGGTCTTTTCCTCTACGGGCATTGGGGCGAAACAGCGATCGGTTCTTCCCACTCGCCTCTGACCACATCGAACGGAGAAGATGCCGCCTCGCCCTGTTCCGGATCGCCGTAGACTGCTGTCTCAACGTAGCGATGCCCGTTGAGGGAGATCATCTTAGAAGTAGCGGTAGAGACTCGCGAATATATGCGCGCCGTATTTCCAGTTTGGGGGTACGAGGCACCGCCAAATCCAAAGCGTCATCGAGCCCACAGTCGGCGTGTATGGAGACCTCCAAGCGATCGCGGGAAAGGCAATGCTGGAGATCGAGAGTCTACAGGTTTTGGCCGTGGAAGGGCCATCGAATGATGAATGATTCCTGCCCAACCGATGCGTTGTCGACCTGCTACGGGGCGCAGGAATCGCCGCGTCGAGTTGCTAGTTTGTAGCTAGGGGCGCTAGCCCAGCGATGAGAGGCCAGTCACGACCAAAAATAATCAATTTAATTCAGTGTTGTATGGTGGGCGATGACGGGCTCGAACCGCCGACATCTTCGGTGTAAACGAAGCGCTCTACCAACTGAGCTAATCGCCCGCTCCGGCCGGACCTTTAAGCAGTTAGGACGGGGTTCGCAAGGCCAAATGAGCGCACGATGCCCTCGCCGTTGATCGTTTTCGGCAACAAAATTCGGCTTGTCAAAAAACCTTCTCCTGTTTGCGGTTATGCTGTCGCGCTCCGCTTGACACCCGGTGGCTTACGCCTTATCCACCGCCCCAACGACGAACACGGCTGACCGTGCTCGTCTTGCGCGGGTGTAGCTCAGTTGGTTAGAGTGCCGGCCTGTCACGCCGGAGGTCGCGGGTTCGAGCCCCGTCACTCGCGCCATTTTCAATCACTTAGCTGATTGGAAATGAAAAAGATCTCTGAATGCCGGACCGGCAATTCGGATACTGGTGTCGACTGGCACTCGATAAATCCTAGCGCTTGGTCTGATTTTCAGAGACCCGTTCGATTTGGCTCATCACCGCTTGAGGATCGACGTTCTGAGCTAGCTGGGGCAGTTCGTCATCTGCTGGCGTCGGTACCTTCAAACGCTCCGTCAGGGCGGACATCATTTCGATCAGTCGCGTGGTTTCATGCTCGTTGAGCAGGCTGATTTGCAGATCCAGCTCAGCGCGGCGCTCGCTGAGCTCAGCCATTCTGTTCTGGTTGATCAGTACAAAGGTAGACAGGAAGATCGCCTCAACCGAAGCTACCATTGCCAATATCACAAAACTTGGGTCCCAGGGTGGAACAGCCGGGATCGCTCCAAGGTTCAGCACGACCCAGACGATCAGAATTGAAAGGTGCAGGTACACGAATGCCATGCTCCCCGCGAAACGGGAAATGACGCCGGCAATTCGATCTTGAAACGCCCGATGCTGCTCCTGCTCTCGTCGATGGTCAACCAGAGCTTGAATGTTGTTGTGGAGAACCGACTGCATGTCGGCGGATTGTGGCGCGGCCATGGACATCAAGGCCCGACTTTAAGCGCTAGGCCTGAGGTCCAGCCGCGGCGGCAAGGAAGTTTCGTAGACGTTCTCAACCTGATAGGCCTCTTGGTTCCCAGTTGGAAGCGGGACAACGCGGCCGGGGATGCGTGCTCGCTGCCGCTTCTCTCGGACGCTGAGCTCCTTAACGCCTGTTGTGGCGCATGGTTGCCCGGCTCGGCGCGACTGGCAGTAGGGTGAAGGTCGTGAGATCGACCCGGCAGAGCTTTCATGAAACCATTTTTCCCAAGCCTTCGTAAGCCGATGCTCGGCACGTTCGCCGACTAAGCTCGGGCTCGGTTCCGAGCGGAATTGCGGGATTCCGTGCTTCGCTGATCGGGTCGCCTACTTTTCCCGCGGGTCTTCCAGGCCGATGCCGATCTGACGGAAACGGCCCGCCCGACGTTCGACGACGGCTTCGGCGAGCGAGCGGGCGGCGTTGCGAACTTCTTCCTGGATTGTCTCGTCGGCATCGAGTTCATCATGACTTGTGGCGTACGGCTTCCAATAACCGATGTAGCGGTCGAGCTCGGCGCTGGGGCCGGCCGGCGACAACTTCATGAAGCGCAGCCAGTCAGCGATGGAATGCCGCACATTCTCCGCACCTTCGACATCGCCGTGCACGATCACAGAAAATAGCCTGCCCGCCAGATGACGCGGATAGTCCCACCCGGCCAGTTCTACCTCTTTTGCCTTTGCCGCATCCTTGCCTTGAGTCAGCGAGGGGTCTGGATTGCCACCGTCAGCGCAGACAAGCCTGTCCATCATCAGTTTGACAGGCGAGGAAACCTGATACCAGTTCACCGGCGTGATGATCATGATCCCATGGGCGGCGACCCACATTGGGTAGATTTCGTTCATCCAGTCCTGAACTTGCCCAAGCGAATGGTTGGGATAGCAGGAACAGGGCCAATGGCAGAGTGGAGCGGCCGTCGAAAAGCACGCCTTGCATGGATGGATGTTCCTCCCGTATTCGGAAGCGAGTCGCGACAGATCGAGAATTTCGACCGCAAGTTTCGTTTCCTTGTCGATGGTCTCACGGGCGATTTCGGCGAGCCGGAAACTCTTCGACATTTCGCCGGGACAGGTGTGCTCGCTGCGCGACGACCCGTTGATGATCAATAGACGCGGCGGGACCGTTGGATCCTCGTACCGACGCTGCGCCTCTAGCATCGCTTCATGCGCCGCAATCCAATCGACCGACAGATCGTAATCGGGGTCGCTGAACTCAGGACCGGCTTTCCTCGTGATCGGGCTCTTGCGGGAATCCGCATAAGCCTGCCAGGCGATCGAAGCGATTTGCTCAATCGACTGGGCGAGCGGTTCGAATGCTGGATCGACGAATTGCTGCTTGTACCTTGCCTTGAAGTCTTTCTCACTCAGTCTGGGACTAGCCATGCCCTTGCGAGGCGCCGGGGTTTTCCCGACGAACTTGCCAACGAGACCAGCCATTTCCGAATTCCTTTCCCGAATTTTCGTCCAGGAACGCGCGAGACTTGCAGTGATTTATTCATCCGTTTCGTCGGCACCTCCGTGGAAGAAGGATCGGATTTCCTCCCTGTCGACGCTGTCATCGCCGTTCTCGTCGACGGCGTTGAATATCCGCCCGATGAAATCCTGAACTTCGGTTTGAGACAGCGCACCATCGCCGTCGGCGTCGACTATGGCGAACATCATTCGCATCCGTGCGCCATGCATCATCCCGCCTCCCATTCGGCGCCCATCATGCGGACCTCTGCGGAAATCGCGATGCCAACGGTCGCCGCCTCGTCGTTCTGCTCGGGGCCGGCGATGCTCTTGCATTCTCTCCTCCAGCATCTCGGTCATCATCTGACGCATCATATTGCGCATGGAGTCTTCGGTTGGCCCGCCTGGCGACGGCTGTGAACCTTGATTCTGTGCAGGTGCGGCGGGCGCAGGTGGGGTCGTCTGGGATAGCGCCGCCGAGGCCAGCATAGCCAGCGCCGCGGCAACTGCTGTGGTTTTGCTTGCTGATTTCATCGTATTCTCCCTGGAGAATGGTGGACCGAACGTGTCGGCATCCAAGCCAAACCCGCTGCTCGCCGCATGGTTCCTGGCGACTTGGTAGATCATCGCTGTGTGACGGTTCTTCCTTCACGCTGCCGTAGAAAAATGCAGTCGCTACAGCGACATAGAGCAGTGATTCGCTTTGACAGCGGGCCAGAAGACCATTTCCGACCGGGGCCTGTCGCGCTGGAGGTCGCGGATGGCCCAGTTTTTATGCACAGAGGATTTGGTTCTTCGACTGAGCCCCGTCGAGGGTCGCTGTCGGCCGGCCTCCAACTGCCAATCTCCAACGTCTGCGATTAGCGCTAAGCCCCCGCGCCTTCGTCATCCTAGGGCGGAGCAAGGAGCGAAGCGACGCGGCGCAGACCCTGGGATCCACGCCGTGACATCAGCCGAAGAATGCAGCGGCCAAGAATGGCGCTTGTATCCGCAAGGGTGCCAGCTACCCTTCCACCATGACCGGCTATGCCTACATGACCGCGAGCCAGAAGCGTGGCACGATCTACATCGGTGTCACCAACGATCTCGGCCGCCGCATGCCGGAGCACAAATCCGGCGAAGGCTCGCGCTTCACCAGCCGCTACGGCGTGCGGCGCCTGGTCTGGTACGAAGAACATTTCGACATTCGTGACGCCATCCAGCGCGAGAAGTCGCTGAAGCGCTGGCCGCGCCAATGGAAGATCGAACTGATCGAGAAGACCAATCCGGATTGGTTCGAGCTTTTTCGTGGAACGGGGTGGTAGCGTTCGGTTCTGGTCCGCAGGAGCACTGCCGCGAGGTAGCGGCATGGATCCCAGGGTCTGCGCCGCGTAGCTTCGCTCCTTGCTCCGCCCTGGGATGACGAAGTGGAGGGGTGCTTCGGCTAATCTCGAAACTTTCGGTTTCCTGAGAGTTTCAACTTTTGTATTTGTTGCGTTCCGAGCCTGTCATATGCGTTTGAGCATTGGATATTCCCGAACCCGGTTCCCACTTTGGGTCCGATGCTCTAACGGAGAAGAAGCCTTGGACGCCCTGAAATCGCTCATCGAATCGCGCCATTTCGACCTCACGATCATGGTCCTGATCCTGATCAACGCCGTCACGCTCGGCCTCGAAACCTCGCCCGATGCGATTGCTGTTTTTGGCCCTCTTCTAACAGCCATCGACCGCGCGATCCTCGGCGTCTTCGTGCTCGAACTCGCGATCCGGGTGGTCGTCTACAGGACGAATTTCTTCCGAGATCCATGGCGCATCTTCGACCTCTTCGTCGTCGGTTTCGCGCTCATCCCCGCGACCGGTTCGCTCTCCGTGCTGCGGGCGCTGCGCATCCTGCGGGTCCTGCGCCTGATCAGCATCGTTCCGTCGCTGCGCCGTGTCGTCACCGGCTTCATCACCGCCTTGCCCGGCATGGGCTCGATCATGCTGTTGCTCGGGCTGGTGTTCTACGTCTTTGCGGTGATGGCGACGAAGCTCTACGGCTCGTCCTTTCCCGAACTGTTCGGCGGCATACCGGAATCGCTCTTCACGCTTTTCCAGGTCATGACTCTCGAAGGCTGGTCGGACGGCGTGGTGCGCCCGGTCATGGCGGTCTATCCGACCGCCTGGCTGTTCTTCATCCCTTTCATCATCGCGACCTCGTTCACCGTGCTCAATCTGTTCATCGGCGTGATCGTTTCGGCAATGGAGGCCGAGCATGAAGCCGTAGAATCGGCCGACAGGGCAACGCTGCACAGCGATCAGGCCATCATCCTCGCGGAGTTACAGGCGCTGCGGGCAGAGGTCCGCGAATTGTCCGGCGTTCGCAGCTAGATCCGCCTCATTCGGCGCGACAGGTACTTCCCCGCGAGCATTGTAAAACACAGCCATTCCCATCCGTAGGCGGCTTCTGATGGTGTGGTGCCGTGAAAAAGTCCGCCGCTCCATTTGCGAAGCGGCGGGCCCCCCAGGTTACCCCCCGATTGCCAGGGTTGCCCCCCGGCATTGCTGACCGTGCAATTGCGGCGCCAGACCCAGTGATCCATTACGGGACACCTATGCCAATGACGCAAGATAGGTTTGCCGATTCATATTAACTGTGGCTAATATGTCACCGTGGTCGGAACGGACTAAAGTTGAGAGCGCCGGCCAGGCTGCGCGGCCTCACCCTTTGGCGAGCAATGCCTCGACCTCTTGTAGCGTCGGCATCGACGGCGCCGTGCCGGGCCGGGTTACCGAAATGCCGGCAACGGCGCAGGCGAAGCGCACCGCCTGCAGCGGCTCCATGTCTTTGGCGAGCGCTGCCGCCAGGCCGCCATTGAAGGCGTCGCCCGCCCCTGTGGTCTCGACCACCGCGCCGGCATTGACCACGGGAACATGGTCGGAACGATCGGCCGTGTGCAGCAGCGCGCCTTTTTCGCCGAGCGTGATGATCGCCGAACCGACGCCCTTGCTGAGCAGACTGTCGGCGGCGCGGCGGGCGTCGTCGATGGAGGACACATTGATACCGGTCAGTTCCTCGGCCTCGGTCTCGTTCGGCGTGACATAGTCGCAAAGCGTATAGATGCGGTCAGGAAGCTTTGCCGCCGGCGCCGGGTTGAGGATGGTCGTCACGCCTGCCCCGCGCGCGATCTCCAGCGCCCGCAGCGCCGCCTCGATCGGCTGCTCGAGCTGGGTGACGAAGACGCCCGCCGAGCGGATCAGGCCGGCGTTAGCCTCGATGTCGTCGGGCGAAATCAGCATGGCCGCACCCGGACTGACGATGATGGCGTTGTTGCCGGTGGTCTCCTCGACGAAGATATAGGCCGCACCCGTATAACTCTCCGGCGTGTCGATGACCGCGCTCTTCACCCCGGCCTGCGCCCAGGTTTGCCTGGCCATATCGGCAAAGGGATCGACGCCGAGGCGCGTCAGGAAAGTGATGTCGGCACCGAGACGGCCGGCCGCAACCGCCTGGTTGGAGCCCTTGCCGCCGGGGCCAAGCGTGAAGGATGTTCCAAGGAGCGTCTCGCCCATGCGTGGCTGGCGGGCGGCGCGGTAGGCAGTATCGGCGACGAAGACGCCCAGTATGACGACAGGCTTGCCTGGCATCTCCCTACTCCGCATCCGGCGGAACGACGCCCTTGCGGAAGGCGAAACAACCATAAAAGCGGCGCTCGCCGGTCTGGATGACGCAATAGGCCTTTTTGGCACGTTCGTAGAAGGCGTAGCGTTCGACCGAAATCATCGGCCATGGCTTGCCCTCCGCCGCGTCGATCTCGTCTTGCACTTGCCTCTGCACTGCGGGAATCTCGTCCGGCTTGCCGACGATCTCCATGCGGGCGGCCGCATCGTCGACGAAACTGTCCAGCGGATAGAGCGACAGCACCGCCTTGACCACGTCCGCGGCCGGCGCATCGATACGCAGCAGTCGGCCGAGGACGGTCTGGCGGGCCACCGAATCGGAGGGGAAATTGGTGTCGGCGATTATCAAATCGTCGCCGTGGCCCATCGCCCGCAGCGCCTGGAGCACATCGGCATTGAGCAGCGGATTGATCCCTTTGAGCATGGCATTCCTCCCGAACGGTCTTTTTGATGCGAAGCCTGGCGCGTGATCCCGAAAAGTGATGTCGGTTTCGGATAAGATCATGCGCAAATTCAAAGTGTTAGAGACGACGGCCGGTCTCTGCGTCGAAGAGGTGGACCTGGTCCAGCCGTGGTTTCAGGTGAAGCGTGTCGCCCGGCTTGAAGTCGTGGCGCTCACGGAACAGTGCCACCATCTCGCCCTCGCCGAAACGCAGAAACACCAGCGTTTCGGAACCGGTCGGCTCGACGACGGAAATCTTCGCCGGCACGCCGTCGGGGTGGATTTCGAGATGCTCGGGCCGCACGCCGTAGACGACCTTGCGCCCATCCTCCACGGCGCTGTTCGCGGCGATAGGGAACGGCGTCCCGGCGATCTCAACGACAGGCTTGTCGCCCTTGCGCACCACGCCCTTGAGCAAGTTCATCGAGGGCGAGCCGATGAAGCCGGCGACGAACAGATTGGCCGGCCGGTCGAACAGTTCCAGCGGCGCGCCGACCTGCTCGATGCGGCCGTCGCGCATCACCACGATCTTGTCTGCCATAGTCATGGCCTCGATCTGGTCGTGCGTGACATAGATGGTGGTGGTCTTCAGCCGCTGGTGCAGCTCTTTGATCTCGGTGCGCATCTGCACACGCAGCTTTGCGTCGAGGTTAGACAGCGGCTCGTCGAACAGAAACACCTGCGGGTTGCGCACGATGGCGCGGCCCATGGCGACGCGCTGGCGCTGGCCGCCCGAGAGCTGGCGCGGATAGCGCTTGAGATAGGGACTGAGGTCAAGGATATCGGCGGCGCGCTTGACCCGCTCGGCGACCACCGCCGGATCGGTCTTCCGCAGCTTCAGCGCAAAGGCCATGTTCTGCTCGACCGTCTTGTGCGGATAGAGTGCGTAATTCTGGAACACCATGGCGATGTCGCGTTTGGCCGGCGGCAGATGATTGACGACACGGTCGCCGATCGCGATCGTGCCGCCGGAAACGGTCTCCAGCCCCGCCACCATCCTGAGCAGCGTGGACTTGCCGCACCCCGAAGGACCGACCAGAACCACGAACTGCCCGTCGGCGATGTCGACGCTGACATCGTGCAGGACCTTGACGGTTCCGAACGCCTTGGCCACATTGCTGATCGCGACTTGAGCCATGGGCCCCCCTTTCGTTGCGGTGAAGCTAAACAACGCAAACGGCTAGGGCAAGTCAGTCTTTTATAGATAAAAAACCCCATTCTCGTTGACACGGCACTTGGTTGTGAGAATAGTGAAAGGGCTCGGGTTATGACCCTGTTCCGGGCGCACCGGCACGCTCGTCCGGGCCACGGAAATCAAAGTGTCGCGGAGGAAAACTTGGGCCGCTATTTCTACGAGTCGCTGCTGTTGGGGAACACGTCCAGCGCTCCAAACACCCGAAACAATTACCATTGAGATTCTGGGAGGAACGAAATGAAAGTCAGCCTTTACAACCAATTTATGCGCGCGGGAGCCACTCGCCGCGATGTCCTTAAAGGCGCGGCCAGCATGGCCGCGATCGCAGCGGCCTCCGGCGCCGGGCTTGGCGCGCTGACGCGCCCGGCTTCCGCCGCAAGCGAGCTGCGTGCGCAGATCCTGCAGATCCCCGGTGTCGGCAAGGGCCAGCCGACCGATGCCGACTTCCAGCAGGTCGGCGAGCTTTGCCTGGAGGCGACCAAAGCCAACGTCAAGGAGGGCGAATTCGCCGGCGTCCAGCTCACCTTCATGGGGCTCAACAACCAGAACCTGCACAATGTGCTGTTTCGTGGCTTCCTGAAGCCTTGGGAGACCTACACCGGCGCCAAGATCAACTGGATCGACCTGGCGCAGGCGGACTACAACGCCCGCCTGCAGCAGTCGATCGCCACCGGCACCGTCGATTTCGACATCATCGAGATGGGCGCGCCGTTCGAAGGCGATGTCTGCGGCAAGGGCCTCACTTCCGAAATGCCGGACTGGGTCAAGGACCAGATCGACATGAAGGACGTCGTGGCCTATCTGCAGCCACCGGTCGGCACCTGGGACGGCAAGCAGTACCGCGTGACCGTCGACGGCGATGCGCACAACTTCAACTACCGCACCGACGTGTTTGCCGATGCCGACCTCGCCAAGGCGTGGAAGGACGCCGGCGGTGGCGGTGAATGGGGCGTGCCGAAGACCTGGCAGCAGGTGCAGGCCGTAACCAAGTTCCTCAAGGGCAAGCAGTTCCAGGGCCAGGACGTCTTCGGCTATCTCGACGCGCCCAAGGCGTGGGGCGGCTTCGGGTTCTACTTCCTCGGCAGCCGCGCCAGCGCCTATGCCAAGCATCCCGACGACAAGGCCTGGCTGTTCGACGCCGACACGATGAAGCCGCGCATCAACAATCCAGCCTGGGTGCGGGCGATCCAGGACGTTATCGACGCGCTGCCTTCCGAGCCTGCCGATCAGATCAACGCCGACCCGAACACCACCGCCTTCCAGCAGTTCCTGGCCGGCACCGGTTCGATGGTCACCTGGTGGGGCGACGTCGGCTCCAACGTCAAGACCAACGACAGTTCTGTCGTCGGCGACGTCACCGGCTTCTCGATCCTGCCTGGCTCCGACGACGTCTACAATTCCAAGACCGGCCAGTGGGACAAGCTGGCAAGCGGCCCGAATTATGCGCCGAACTGCGCCTATCTCGGCTGGGGCGTCTACGTCATGGCACGGGTCGATAGCGACGAAAAGAAGAAGAAGGCGGCGTGGTCTGCCGCTGCCCATCTCGGCGGCAAGGACCTGTCGCTCTGGTGCGCGGCATATCCGTCCGGCTTCCAGCCTTACCGCAACTCGCATTTCAACATTCCGGAATGGGTGGCGGCCGGTTACGATGAGGCTTTCATCACCTCGTATCTGAAATCGGAGGCCGACAGTTACAACCATCCGAACGCCGCGATCGAGCCGCGCATCCCCGGCATTTTCCAATATTACAGCGCCGCCGAGGACATCCTGGCCAACACATTCGCCGGCAAGATGACGGCGCAGGAAGGCGCCGACGCCATCGCAGCCGCCTGGGAGAAGCTGACCGACCAGATCGGCCGCGAAAACCAGGTCAAGCTCTACAAGGCCTCGCTTGGCTAGGCTGAGATTCTAGGAACCGCAGTCCGGCGACGCAAAGCCGCCGGACTGCATCTTGACCGGCCAGCCGGTCATAAAAGCCTTCAGTGAACGGACGAGACGCGTGGCTGACCAGACTTTGTCCACCAATGCGTGGCCGGCAAACGCCGCTCCATCCGATCTGATATCGCCGGGCCGCAAGCGGCTCGGCCGGGCGTTGATGGCTGCTGCGACCCTCGGCCTACTGGCAGTGATCGCAGTTCAGATCCTCTACAAGACAGAGGTCGACACGATCGGATTCGAGACCTGGCGGCCGGTCGTCTATGCCTATGTGCTGTGGGGTATAGCACTCGGCGTCGGCCAGGTGCTGACGCGCGGCGAAGACGGCCAGCGCGCGCTGTTCCTGTTGCCGGCGCTGCTGTTCACCATCGTCATGGTTATCTTCCCGACGCTGTTCGGCTTCTACATCGCGCTGACCGATTGGAACCTCAGTTCCTTCTCCGGCCGGAAGTTCAATGGGCTCGACAATTTCTGGCAGATGCTGGCCGATCCCTACTACCGCAACGCGCTGTTCAACATGGTGCTCTATGTGCTTGCGGTGCTGGTCGAATATGTCATCGCCTTCGGCCTTGCCCTGCTGCTCAACGCACAGATCAGGGCGCGCAAATTCTTCCGTGTCGTCTTCCTCATGCCGTTGATGCTGTCGCCGGTCGCCGTCTCGTGGATGATCGGCAAATCGCTGATGGAATACCGGTTCGGGCCAGCCGCGGCGCTGGCGCGCCAGCTCGGCTGGGAAAACCCCGCCTTCTTTTCAAACCCAATCACCGCCCGCATCTCGATCATGGTGCTGGATGCCTGGACCTTCATCCCGTTCATGATGATCATGCTGCTCGCTGGCCTTCAGGCTATGTCGCGCGAGGTTCTTGAGGCCGCCAGGGTTGACGGGGCCAATGCCTGGCAGACCTTCTGGCAGGTCACGTTCCCGCTGATGCTGCCGGTATCGGTGACGGCGATCATCCTGCGCATCATCTTCAAACTGAAGCTTGCCGACATCATCATCACCGTCACCTCGGGCGGCCCGGGCGGCGCGACCGATTCCGTGTCGAGCTTCATCTATCGCGAGTATCGCGACCGCTCGAATGTCGGCTACGGCACCATGCTGGCGATGGCCTACCTCATCATCATCATCGTGTTCGTGACGTGGCTGTTGAAATTCGCCAACCGCTTCGTGCGCAACGTCAATTGATAGGGGCGGCGACATGAGCGTCCAGACCACCGACTATGCCGCTTCCGAAATCCGCTCGCCGGCGAGCTTTTTCGCCAACCGCGTCTTCATCTATGGGGCGCTGGTGTTCTGGGCCTTCATCTGCCTGTTCCCGATCTACTGGACGATAACCACCTCGTTCAAGACGGCGGTCGATGTCACCCAGGGCCATCTCATCCCCTTCGTCGACTTCCGGCCGGACTGGAAGGGCTGGCGCTCGCTCGGCCTGTCGCCGGATTCGATCTTCCGGACCTCGACGGTGCGCGACGAGTTCATCAAGCGCTTCATGAACTCGGTCATCACCTCGGTCGGCGCATCGAGCCTCGCCATTGTCATTGGCAGCCTCGCGGCCTACGGCCTCACCCGCTATCGCTATCACTTCGCCTGGTTCAAGAACGAGGACATCTCCTTCTTCTTCCTGTCGCAGCTGATCCTGCCGCCGGTCGTGCTCGCCCTGCCCTTTCTCGTGCTGTACCGGGAAGTCGGCATGCTCGACACCCGCATCGGGCTGATCCTGCTCTACACGCTGATGGTGCTGCCGATCGTCATCTGGATCATGCGCGACCAGTTCAATTCGATCCCGGTCGAACTGGAGGAAGCAGCCCTCGTCGACGGCCTGTCGATCTGGGGCGCCTTCTTCCGCATTGTCATGCCGATTGCGCTGCCGGGCATGGTTGCCGCATTCATCCTGGCGATGGTGCTGTGCTGGAACGAGTATTTCTTCGCCGCACTTCTGACCTCGACCGACGCCAAGACCATTCCCGTGATGGTGGCGAGCCAGACCGGTTCGCAAGGCATCAACTGGTGGTCGATGGCGGCGCTGGCCACCGCCGCAATCACGCCGCTTGCCGTCATCGGCATCGCGCTGGAGCGCTATCTGATCATGGGCATGACCGCGGGCGCGGTGAAGTAGCGGCTCCTTCTTCCCTTCTCCCCTTGTGGGAGAAGGCAGAGCCGCGTTAGGCCGCCAATATCGCCCGCAAATGCTTGAGGATCATCGCGACGCCCTTTTGCCCCAGTTCCGCCGAGGCGTCCGGGGCGGTCGACGTGTACCATCCCGTATTGTCGGCGAAGCGGCCGGCGTCCACCGCTTCCGGGCATAGCGCCAGCATCAGCGACGTCTCGCCGATGCCGGCATGATCGAACGGATACTGGCCGTTCATTGCTGCCGGCATCAGCGGATGCACCTGTATCCAGTTGAAGAAATTGGCGCCTTCGGCATGTTCGGCATAATAGCCTGCCATCGCCTCGGAGCCCCACCAGCCCTCGCCGCGCTCCCTCTCCAGAAAACGGAAGATCGCCTGGCGGCCGGCGGTCTTGAAGGCGAGATCGGTCGGCATGCCGGCAACAAAATTCTCGGTCTGGTGATGGATGATGGCGTGGATGTTGCGAAAGCCGATGCGCAGCAGGCTGTAGAACAGTTCATCCGCGAACGGCGCCAAGGCATTGCCGCCGACCTGAACCGAGCCATTGCCCTCCGGCGGCGCCACCGCGTAGCTCGCCGCGCCATAGTAGAACGGCGGCAGGATGACGATGTCGGCTTCTTTTTCGAACAGCTCCAGCATCTTGACGACTGCCAGCGTATCCATGCCGACGGCCATGTGCTCACCGTGGTATTCGAGCACGCCGAGCGGGAGCACGACCGGCCAGTTTTCGGCGATCGCCTTGCGGATCTGGTGCGGCAGCATCAGCTCGTAGCGCATGACGCTTACTCCATGTTGGTCTGGCCGGCGGCGTCGATGCGGCTCTCGCCGATCCGGGCCACCACAGTGCCAAGCTCGTCGAGCGCAACCCCGAACAGGTTTTTGCCAGCATTGGAACCGGAGACCTGCCTGAATGTTTGGGCCACGTTTTTCCCCGAACAGGTTGTTTTTGCTCATGCTATCACCGTGAAAATTCGTGTCCAATGGCTCGGAGTGCTTTTGCAGTGCCCCAGGCGTGATAGTGTCATGGCAGTTGCGGAAGTGAGGAAACGGCAGGACATGAAGACACGGCATTTCGACCGCATCGGCAATGGCGGCATCGCCTTCACGGAACTCGGCTTCGGCACGGCGCCGCTGGGAAACCTCTATCGCGCTGTCTCAGACGAGGATGCCAACGCCACCTTGGAGACCGCTTGGCGAGTCGGCTGCCGTTACTACGACACCGCGCCACTCTACGGGCTTGGCCTGTCGGAAACGCGGCTCAATCCGTTCCTGCGTTCGAAAAGGCGTGACGACTGTGTGCTGTCGAGCAAAGTTGGCCGCATCATGCGCGCCTGCCCGCCGGACCAACGCACCGGCATCGGCAAGTTCTTCGACACGCCGTCGCGCCGAGAGGTCTACGACTACAGCTATGACGGCGTGATGCGCTCCTTCGAAGCCTCGCTCGAGCGCCTCGGCGTCGACCGCATCGACATCCTTTTCGTGCATGATCTCGACATCTTCACCCATGGCAGCAAGGAGGCCTCGGACCAACGCATCGAGGAGTTCATGCGCTCGGGCTATTACGGGCTGCTGTCCTTGCGTGACCAGGGCGTCATCAAGGCATTCGGCGGCGGCATCAACGAATGGCAGGTTGCCCAGACACTTGCCGAGCGTGGCGACTTCGACCTTTTCCTGCTTGCCGGGCGCTATACGCTGCTGGAGCAGGAGGCGCTGCAATCCTTCCTGCCGCTATGCCAGAAGCGCGGCATCGGCATCGTTCTCGGCGGGCCGTACAATTCCGGCATCCTGGCAACCGGACCGAAGCCCGGCGCCTATTACAATTATTCCGAGGCGCCGCAGGATATCCTCGACCGCGTCGCGCGCATCGAGGCCATTTGCAAACGCCACGACGTGCGCCTGATCGAGGCGGCATTGCAATTTCCGCTGCTGCACCCTTCGGTCGTGTCGGTGATCCCCGGCGGCCAGCGGCCGAGCGAGGTCGAAAGCAACCGGTCGCTGCTCGACGCGAAACTGCCATCAGCACTCTGGGCCGATCTCAAAAAGGAAGGGCTGATGCGCGCGGATGCGCCGACGGCATAGAGCCGTCCAGCCAAAGCGGGTGCAAAGGAAAAGCCGGGGAATGCCCGGCTTTTCTGGTCTCTGAAAAGGGTAAGAAGGCGCTTAGTTGACTGCGTCCTTGAGGCCCTTGCCGGCCGAAAACTTCGGCACGGTGCGCGCCGGAATCTGCACTTCCGCGCCGGTCTGCGGATTGCGGCCGGTCGAGGCGGCGCGTTTTGACACTGTGAAATTTCCGAAGCCGACAAGCCGGACATCGCCGCCCTTCTTCAGTTCGCCGGTGATGACGGAGAACACCGCATCAACCGCCGACTGCGCGTCACCCTTCGAAATACTCGCGGCATCGGCGACAGCGGACACCAGTTCGTTCTTGTTCATAAAAATTCCCTTCCATGAGAAACCGGAACGTACGACTCATCCGGCAGGAAACGGACTTTAGAAAGAAGCGCTTCCGCAACCAAGTCGAAAAGCGTCAAAAGAGTCGAAAAAACCCCGGAATTCCGGGGTTTTTCACATGAAAAAGCCGGGCTCTAGGCCCGGCTCTCTCTTGTGCATTGC
>NZ_RZSU01000042.1:0-45044 GCF_003997585.1 Mesorhizobium sp. M5C.F.Cr.IN.023.01.1.1
AGACGCGGGAGAGTAGGTCGCTGCCAGGTCTGCAAAACGCACGTCGCAAGAATCCAAATCTTCTCCTTACAAAACAGGCCCGCCAATCGCGAGCTCGGGCCGCGCAAGCGGCCCTTTCCATTTGGCGGAACTTGTACCTAAGTAAAGCGCTGACTTGCTTGAAAAGTTGACGCGGGGTGGAGCAGCCCGGTAGCTCGTCAGGCTCATAACCTGAAGGTCACAGGTTCAAATCCTGTCCCCGCAACCAAATACACAAACGGCCCGCCTCAGTGCGGGCCGTTTGCGTTTGCGGCCTGACGCGGTTGAGTTTGGCATCTACGGCATCGACGGCGGCCGCTACCGCAGGCTTTCCAGCTCGCGGATGCGTTTGGCGCCGTCGGCCTCGAGCTGCCGGGTGACGGCACCGATCAGCGTTTCGGCAACGACGAAAAGGGCCGCCGAAGAGTCCCAGGCCGAGGGCACGGCGGTGCGCCCGGCGATGACATGGCGGGCGAAGCGAGCGATCGGCGACAGCCACTGGTCGGTGAACAGCACGATCTGCACGCCGCGCTGATGCGCCGTCTCGGCGAAACGGACCAGGCTGTCCTGGTAGCGCCTGATGTCGAAGATCACCAGCACGTCGCGCTTTCCCATGTCGATCAGCCGGTCGCGCCAGACGCTTTCCTGTCCGGCGAGGTGAAAGACATTGGGCTGGATGATGGCGAGGTGGGCGGCCATGTAGCGCGCCAGCGGATCGGTGAAGCGGCCACCGATCAGGAAGGTCTTGCCGCGCCGGTCGGCAAGCTTTGCGACGATGTCGGCAAGCTGTTTGTCGGACAGGTGCCTGAACGTCTCGCGCATGTTGTCGAGCGTCGCCTCCAGCATCGGCGACACTGCGCCGCCGTTCGGCGATGGCGGGTTGAGCGTCCGTGACGCCGGCGACTGCAGTTGCGCCGCCAGCTCGTCCTGCAGCGCCGACTGAAATTCCGGGTAGTTCTGGAAGCCGAGCCGGGCGACGAAACGCAGGATGGTCGGCGAGGAAACGCCGGCGGCAGCTGAGAACTCGGCGACCGTCTTCAGGCCGATCAGCGGATAATTGGCGATCAGCGTTTGCGCCGCTCGGCGCTCGCCCGCCGGCATCGTGCCGATGCGGTCCGAGATCAGTTCGGCAATGCTCGAAATCATCTTTTCCCACCCATTGCCGTTCTGCCGAAATCGCATTTGATCCGAAATCGCGTTTGACAAAGCCGGATAAACTGTATGAAATCATCCATAGGGACGCAATGAGACAAAATACGTAATATACGATACAGCTCTCCCCGGGGACTGAAAACAATGGAGACAGCACGGCCCGCCAGCCTTGCATCGCCTGAAACCGTGAGGGTGACGAACCCTGGCGGATCGAGCCCTTTCGTGCTGACCTGCGATCACGCCTCCAATTTCCTGCCGCCGGAATTCGGAACGCTCGGCCTTGCTGCCGGAGAGCTTTCCCGCCACATCGCCTGGGACCCCGGCGCGCTCCCGGTCGCCCGCCGCATGGCCGAGGCGCTTGACGCCACGCTGGTCGAGACCCGCATTTCGCGCCTTGTCATCGACTGCAACCGGCCACTGGACGCGCCCGACCTGGTGCCGCCGGTCAGCGAGACCACGGCCATTCCGGGCAATGCCGGGCTGACGGCGGAGGGCCGGGCGCGGCGCATCGCGCTCGCCTACGATCCTTTTCACGCCGCCATCGAGGATGTGATCTCGGAGCGCCAGGCATCTGGACGCCAGACATGGCTCGTCGCGGTCCATTCCTTCACCCCGGTCTATAAGGGCGTCCCGCGCCCCTGGGAAATCGGCATCATCCATGACGACGACACGAGCCTCGCCGCGCCGCTGATCGCCGCGCTCCGGTTGCGAAAAGGGCTCGCCGTCGGCGTCAACGAACCCTATTCCCCAGCCGACCGGGTCTACCATACGCTCGAAATTCATGGCCGCCGTCGGGGCCTCCCTTGCGCCATGATCGAAATCCGCAATGATGAGATATCCGGGGAGGAAGAACAGCAACGCTGGGCGGGTCTGCTCACCTCGATCATGCGCGTCATCGAGCCGCAATCGCGCAGGGATCAGATGGCCGTGGGAACGCAGATGAATGGGCGCCAAAATGTTGACTAGAGCGATCAGATCCTTCATTCGCGGCGTCGAGGCCGTGAACCGCGTGGTCGGCCTGTTTTCCATGTACCTGATCTTCATCATGATCGGGGTGCTGCTCTACTCGTCGATCATGAAGACTTTCTCGATCCCGCCCTTGTGGACGCTCGAGATGGCGCAGTTCCTGATGATCGCCTACTTCATGCTGGGTGGCGGCTATTCGCTGATCGGCGATTCGCATGTGCGCATGGACCTCTGGTACGGCCGCTGGTCGCTGCGCGGCCGCGCCCGCGTCGATATCTTCACCGTCGTCTTCCTCGTCGTGTATCTTGGTTTCATGCTCCATGGCGGCTTTTCCAGCTCCGCCTACGCGCTCCGTTACGGCGAGACGAGCTATTCGTCCTGGGGCCCCTACATGGCGCCGATCAAGATCGTGATGTGCGTCGGCATCTTCCTGATGCTGCTGCAGGCGATCGCCGAGTGGTTAAAAGATATAGCCGCGGCTCGTGGAGGTTCGGTTCAGTGAGCTACGACCTCATCGCCATTTTGATGTTCTCGCTGATGATGCTGCTCATGGTCACGGGGCAGCGGGTCTTTGCGGCCATCGGCTTCGTCGCCGTCATCTTCGCCTTTTTCCTGTGGGGCACGGGTGGGTCGGAGATAGGCTTCAACCAGGCAATGAAGATCATGAAGTGGTATCCGCTTCTGACGCTGCCGATGTTCATCTACATGGGCTACGTCATGTCGGAGACCGGCATTGCCGACGATCTCTACAGGATGTTCCACGTCTGGTTCGGCCCGGTCCAGGGCGGACTGGCGATCGGCACGATCATGCTGATGGTGGTGATCTCGGCGATGAACGGCCTTTCGGTCGCGGGCATGGCAATCGGTGCCACAATCGCGCTGCCGGAACTGCTCAGGCGCGGCTATGACAAGGTGATGGTCACCGGCGTGATCCAGGCCGGTTCCTCGCTCGGCATCCTCATACCTCCGTCGGTGGTGCTCGTCCTTTACGCCATGATCGCGCGCCAGCCGGTCGGCCAGCTATGGCTCGCGGGCGTCTTCCCCGGACTGCTCATGGCCGGACTATTCATTCTCTACATCGTCGTCCGCTGCTGGCTGCAGCCGCAGCTCGGCCCGGTGCTGCCGGCCGAGGAGCGGGCAATGCCGCTCAAGGAGAAGCTGAAGCTGCTTTCGGCCGGCATCGCGCCGTTCTTCATCTTCTTCACGATGACCGGACTGTTCCTGATGGGTGTCACCAGCCTGGTGGAAAGCTCGGCGGTCGGCGCCGTGGCGGCCACCATCGTCGCCATCGCAAAGCGCCGGCTCAGCTGGTTGATCTTGCATACTTCGGTCCGCAAGACGCTCGGCGTCTCCTGCATGTTCATGTGGATCATCGTCGCGGCACTCGCCTTCGGCGCGGTGTTCGACGGGCTCGGCGCGGTCAGGGCGATCGAGAGCTTCTTCATCGACCAACTGGGGCTGACGCCTTGGCAGATCTTGATCATGATGCAGCTCTCCTACCTGATCATGGGCATGTTCCTCGACGATACGGCGATGCTGGTCATCGTCGCGCCGCTCTACGTGCCGTTGGTCAAGCTGCTCGGCTTCGATCTCATCTGGTATGGCGTGCTCTACACGATCACCTGCCAGATCGCGTATATGACGCCGCCTTTCGGCTACAATCTGTTCCTGATGCGCGCCATGGCGCCGCCCGAGGTGTCGCTCGGGGATATCTATCGGTCGATCGTGCCATTTGTGGCGGTGATGTTGCTTGCTCTCGTCATCGTCATGGCGTTTCCGCAGATCGCTCTGTGGCTGCCGCAACATCTCTATCTGCGGCAGTGACGGCGGCGTGGAGAAGGCGGGGACCCGAAGCGGAAGAAAATGACAGATAACAGCCGTGGCAAGCGGAGATCAACGAAGCCAACAGAGTGGAGAGCTATCATGCAATCAAGACGCACATTTCTGACCAAGGCAGGCCTGGCGACTGCGGCAGGCGCGACGACGCTGGCGGCGCCGAGCATCGTCAGGGCGCAAACGCCGATCAAATGGCGCCTGCAGACCTATGCCGGACCGGCACTCGGCGAACACGTCATCAAGCCGGCGATCGACGCCTTCAACAAGGCGGCAAACGGCGAGATGGTGATCGAGCTCTACTTTGCCGACCAACTCGTGCCAACGGGCGAACTGTTCCGCGCCATGCAGAACGGCACCATCGACGCCGTCCAGTCGGATGACGATTCGATGGCGGCGCCGGTCGATATCCGCGTGTTTGGCGGCTATTTTCCGTTCGCGACCCGTTATTCGCTCGACGTTCAGGCGCTGTTCTACAAATACGGACTGGCTGAAATCTGGTCGGAGGCCTATGGCGAGGTCGAGAACGTGACCTGGCTGTCGGCCGGCTCATGGGACCCGTGCAATTTCAACACGAAGGAGCCGATCCGCAGCCTCGATGACCTCAAAGGCAAGCGGGTCTTCACCTTCCCGACCGCCGGCAAATTCCTATCGCGCTTCGGCGTCGTGCCGGTCACGCTGCCGTGGGAAGACGTGGAAGTCGCGGTGCAGACGGGCGAGCTCGACGGCATCGCGTGGTCGGGCATCACCGAGGACTACACGGTGGGCTGGGCCGACGTGACCAAATACTTCCTCACCAACAACATCTGCGGCGCCTGGATAGGCTCGTTCTTCGCCAATACCGAGCGCTGGAATGCCGTGCCGCCGCATCTGCAGGAACTGTTCAAGCTCACCATGGACTCCTCGCACTACTATCGGCTTCACTGGTACTGGGCGGGCGAGGCGAGCCTGCGCGTTTCCGGCGGCAAGATGGAACTCACCACCATCCCCGACGCGGAATGGGCCACCGTCGAAGCGGAAGCCGAGAAGTTCTGGGACGAGATCGCGGCAACCGGCGACCGGCCCGCGAAGGTCATCAAGATACTGCGCGACTACCGCGAGGTCATGACCAAGGCCGGGCCGCCCTACCGCTACGGCTGAGCCGCAGGACCGACCCGATCGACCTGAACCGACCGGCCGCCCTCGGCGGCCGGTTTCCACGACGATGACAGCCAGGGCCGGCCAGACCGGCGGAGTTTTGATAAAATGGCCGGAAATTTCTCGTTCGATCAGTTGAAGAAGGCGGTCTCCAGCGGCGAGATCGACACGGTGCTGGCCTGCATCGTCGACATGCAGGGCCGGCTAGCGGGAAAGCGGTTCCTGGCCCAGTATTTCGTCGATTCCGCCCATGACGAGACGCATGGCTGCAACTATCTCTTGGCCGCCGACATCGATATGGAGCCGGTGCCCGGCTACAAGGCGGCGAGCTGGTCGAAGGGTTACGGCGACTTCGTCATGAAGCCCGATCTGTCGACGCTGCGGCGCATTCCATGGCTGGAAAAGACGGCGCTGGTGATCTGCGACGTGCTCGACCATCACACCCATGATGACCTGCCGCATTCGCCGCGCGCCATCCTGAAGAAGCAGGTCAAACGGCTGAGCGAGCGCGGCTATATCGGCTATTTCGCCTCCGAGCTCGAATTCTATCTGTTCAGCGAAACCTACGATTCCGCTCGCAAGAAGCACTGGCAAGGCCTCGACACAGCCTCGCCCTATATCGGCGACTACCAGATCGGCATCACCACCAAGGAAGAAGGCGTCATGCGCCGGCTGCGCAATGAGATGGAAGCGGCCGGCATACCGATCGAGAACTCCAAGGGCGAGTGGGGTCCGGGCCAGGAAGAAATCAACGTCCGCTATGCCGAGGCGCTCGACATGGCCGACCGCCACGTCATCCTGAAGAACGGCGCCAAGGAGATCGCCGAGTCTGAAGGCAAGGCGATTTCGTTCATGGCCAAGTACAATTACGGGCTGGCCGGCAATTCCAGCCACATCCACAATTCGCTGTGGAGCGCCGACGGCAAGACGCCGCTTTTTTATGACAAGAATGCCGAATGGACGCTGTCTACGCTCGGCCAGCAATGGGCGGCGGGCCAGCTCAAATACGCCAAGGAATTCACCTGGTTCCTGGCGCCCTACATCAACTCCTACAAGCGCTTCCAGGCCGGCACTTTCGCGCCGACCAAGATCATGTGGAGCGAGGACAACCGCACCGCCGGTTTCCGCCTGTGCGGCGAGGGCACCAAGGGCATCCGCATGGAATGCCGCATCGGCGGCGCCGATCTGAACCCCTATCTCGCCTTCGCCGCGCTGATCGCGGCCGGCCTTGCCGGCATCGACGAAAAGCTTGAACTGCAAAAACCCTTCGTCGGCGATGCCTATCAAGCCTCGCAGCTGCCGGAAATTCCGAAGACCCTGCGTGATGCCACCGAGACGCTGGCGAAATCGGAGATGCTGAAGCAGGCGCTCGGCGACGGCGTGCTCGAGCATTATGTCCATACGGCTCACTGGGAGCAGTTCGAATACGACCGCCGCATTACCGATTGGGAACTGCACAGGGGGTTCGAGCGGTACTAAACTACGCCAGTGCTGCCCTTCGGCCTTTGGTGGCGGACGGCGGGCGGCCAAACCGAGATTGTCGTTAGCTGTGAGGACTCAAAGGAATGACCGAAACGGTCAAGATAAAATCTCCCGTCGATGGTTCGATCTATGCCGAGCGGCCTGTGACCACGGACCAGGCGATCAATGCGGCGGTCGAGCGTGCCAAGGCGGCGCAGGAGAAATGGGCTGAAACACCGATCGTCGAGCGCGGCAAGTACATGCTGGCGATGTTGGAAGCGTTGGTCGCCATGACCGACGAGATCGTGCCGGAGATCGCCTGGCAGATGGGTCGTCCGGTGCGCTATGGCGGCGAGTTCGGCGGCGTCAGGGAACGTACCAGCTACATGGTCGAGATCGCGGAAGCGGCACTCAAGCCGGTCCTCGCCTCCAATCCGAAGGACGGTTTTCGCCGCTATGTGAAGAAGGTGCCGCTCGGCGTGGTCATGGTGATTGCGCCGTGGAACTATCCCTACCTCACCGCCGTCAACACCATCGTGCCGGCGCTGATGGCCGGCAGTGCCGTCATCCTTAAGCATGCGGCGCAGACGCTGCTGGTCGGCGAACGTTTTCAACAGGCGTTCGACAAAGCAGGCCTGCCCAAAGGTCTGTTCCAGAACCTCGTCATGAACCATGTGCAGACCGAAAAACTGCTCGGATCGGGCAAGATCGACCATGTCAATTTCACCGGGTCGGTTGCCGGTGGCCGCGCCATCGAAAAGGCCGCGGCGGGCACGTTCATGACGCTCGGCCTCGAACTCGGCGGCAAGGACCCGGCCTATGTGCTGGCCGACGCCAAGATGGATCATGCCGTCGCCAACCTGGTCGACGGGGCCTTCTACAATTCCGGCCAGTGCTGCTGCGGCATCGAGCGCGTCTATGTCCATGAGAAGGTCTATGACGAATTCATCGAAGGCTTTATCGCCGAAACCAAGAACTACGTCGTCGGCAACCCGCTCGACCAGGCGACGACGATGGGGCCGATGGCACAGGCGCGCTTCGCCGACCTGATCCGCGAGCAGAAGGCCGAGGCGCTGCGCAAGGGCGCCAAGGCCCACATCAACATGAAGGTTGCCAATGACGAGCAAGGCTCGCCCTATCTGGCGCCGGAGGTGCTGACCGAGGTCGATCATCAGATGAGTGTCATGCGCGAGGAAAGTTTTGGGCCGATCGTCGGCATCATGAAGGTGCGCAACGACGAAGAGGCGATCGCGCTGATGAACGACAGCCCCTATGGGCTGACAGCCTCGATCTGGACGCCCGACACCGAGCATGCGGCGGCGATCGGCGATCGCATCGAGACCGGCACCGTGTTCATGAACCGCTGCGACTATCTCGATCCGGCGCTGGTCTGGACCGGTGTCAAGGACACCGGCAAGGGCGCCGCCCTGTCGGCCATCGGCTACGACAATCTGACGAGGCCGAAATCATATCACTTGCGTGAAGCCATCTGAATTTCTGAAAGATAAAAATGTCAAAACTCATTTCCAAATGGAACTATCCGACAACCGTGCGCTTCGGCGCGGGGCGCATCAAGGAATTGCCTGATGTGCTTGATGCCACGGGCATCAAGCGGCCGCTCTTCGTTACCGATCCGGGGCTAGCCAAGCTGCCGGTGGTCGCCTCGACGCTGAAGATCCTCGACGACGCCAAGGTACCCTATGGCGTGTTTTCCGAGGTCAAGCCGAACCCGGTCGACTCCAACCTGACCGCCGGCATTGCCGTGTTCCAGAAGGGCAAGCATGACGGCGTCATCGCCTTCGGCGGCGGTTCGGCGCTCGACCTCGGCAAGCTGATCGCCTTCCAGGCCGGCCAGGCGCGGCCGGTCTGGGATTTCGAAGATATCGGCGACTGGTGGACGCGCGCCAACTCCGATGCGATCGCACCGATCATCGCCGTGCCGACCACCGCCGGCACCGGCTCGGAGGTCGGCCGCGCCGGCGTCATCACCAATGAAGCGACCCACACCAAGAAGGTCATCTTCCATCCGAAGCTTTTGCCGGCCATCGTCATCGCCGATCCGGAACTGTCGGTCGGCATGCCGGGCTTCATCACCGCCGGCACAGGCATGGACGCGCTTGCTCACTGCCTCGAGGCCTATTGCGCGCCGGGCTATCATCCGATGGCCGACGGCATCGCTGTCGAAGGCGTGCGGCTCGTCTTGGAGAACCTGCCGAAGGCCTATGCCAACGGTAGGGATCTTGTCGCCCGCGCCCACATGATGAGTGCGGCCGCCATGGGCGCCGCCGCTTTCCAGAAGGGGCTGGGCGCGATCCACTCGCTGTCGCATCCGATCGGCGCACTCTACGACACCCATCACGGCATGACCAACGCCGTGTTCATGCCTTACGTGCTGGCCTTCAACCGCGACGCCATCGAGGTGCGCATCGCCCGGCTCGCGGCTTATTGCGGCATCAAGGGCGGCTTCGACGGCTTCGCCAAGGCCGTCATCAAGCTTCGCAAGGAATTGAAGGTGCCGCACGCGTTGCCGGGCCTGATCAAGGGGCTTGACATGGACAAGAAGCGCAAGGGCCTGATCGCCGACATGGCGGTGGTCGATCCGACCGCCGGCGGCAACCCGGTCAAGCTGACCAGGAAGGCGGCGCTGACGCTGCTCGACAATGCCATTGCCGGCACCGTCTGAGACGTTTTTCGCGCCGAAAGTTGATCTGGGAAATTGAGGGCAAAGAAAGGGGAAAAGGTGGAAGTTAAGACAGAAGTTCGTTAGCCGGAAAAATAATCGCGGAGCGATTGCTACAGCCGGTTAAAAAGAGTTTACTTTTTCGTACTGCAGGGCATCGCTTTCACAAAGCTTTCATCGGGCTGTCACACGAAAACGATACCGCATCGCAGGCGTCCAACGGCGTCAGTTCAACGGAGAGAACACATGTTCAAATTCACGGGAAAAGTGCTTTCCCTTACGGCCGTCGCCCTGATGGCGACCTCTGCCATCTCGTCGGCGCAGTCCATGGATGAACTGGTCGCCGCCGCCAAGGCGGAAGGCCAGCTCACCACCATCGCGCTGCCGCACAGCTGGTGCGGCTATGGCGACGTCATCGCCGGCTTCAAGGCGAAGTATCCGGAAATCACCATCAACGAGCTCAATCCCGATGCCGGGTCCGGCGATGAGATCGAGGCGATCAAGGCCAACAAGGACAATAAGGGCCCGCAGGCGCCTGATGTCATCGACGTCGGCCTGTCTTTTGGCCCGTCCGCCAAGGCAGACGGCCTGATCCAGCCCTACAAGGTGTCGACCTGGGATACGATCCCTGACAGCGCCAAGGATGCCGATGGCTACTGGTACGGCGACTACTACGGCGTGCTCGCCTTCGGCGTGAACAAGGCCGTCGTGCAGAACGCACCACAGGACTGGGCTGACCTGCAGAAGCCGGAATACGCCAACTCGGTGGCGCTCGCCGGTGACCCGCGCACCTCGAACAACGCCGTCATGTCGGTCTACGCTTCGGGCCTCGCGGCTGGCGGTACCGGCGGCCAGGACGCCGCCGCCAAGGGTCTGCAGTTCTTCAAGCAGCTCAACGATGCCGGCAACTTCGTGCCCGTCGACGGTGAAGCGGCAGCCGTTGCCCAGGGCACGACGCCGATCGTGATGAACTGGGACTACAACCTGCTCGCCATGCGCGATAAGATGGCCGGCAATCCGGAAATCGAAATCGTCGTGCCAAAGGGAGCAGTGGTCGCAGGCGTCTACGTACAGGCGATCAGCGCCTATGCGCCGCATCCGAACGCCGCCAAGCTGTGGATGGAGTACCTCTACTCGGACGAAGGCCAGCTCGGCTGGCTGAAGGGCTACTGCCACCCGATCCGCTTCAATGATCTCGCCAAGAAGGGCGTGATCCCGAAGGAGATGCTGGACAAGCTGCCGGCTGCCGAGAACTACGAAAAAGCGATTTTCCCAACCTTGGAGGAACAGAACGCCGCCAAGAAGGAAATCAGCACGAACTGGGATGCCATCGTTGGCGCCGTCGTGAAGTAATTCATAGGGCGCCGGCCGTTCGCCGGCCGGCGCCCTATGCCAGACTTCGGGAATTCCATGGCAGAGTCCACAATCTCCCAGACAGCCCGCGTCAGTCCTGGCGCGCCGGAGATCAGCCGCCTTCGGCTGCCACTGCATTGGTTAGGCATAACTCCGTTCTTCGTTTTCGCGCTGGTCTTTCTGATCTTGCCCACTGTAGGGCTGATCGCGGGCGCGTTCAAAAATGCAGCCGGCGACTATACGTTCGACAACATCATAGCGTTGTCGCAACCCAAGCTCGCCGCAGCCTATTGGGTATCCATTCAGATCAGCTTTGTCTCTGCGGTCCTTGGCGCCTTGATCGGCCTGGCCATGGCGGTGGCAGTGGTTCGCGGAGGCTTGCCGCCGTGGTTACGCTCGGCAACCTTGACCTTCTCGGGCGTCGCCTCGAATTTCGCGGGCGTACCGCTGGCATTCTCGTTCATTGCAACGCTAGGTCGGCTCGGAGTGGCGACGATCCTGTTGCGTGACGTTTTCGGCATCAACATCTATTCGCTCGGCTTCAGTATCTTTTCGTTTTGGGGCCTGATTCTCACCTATCTCTATTTCCAGATTCCATTGATGATCGTCATCATCACGCCGGCGGTCGATGGGTTGAAGAAGGAATGGGGCGAAGCTGCCGCCACGCTCGGGGCAACCAATTGGCAATATTGGCGCATGGTGGTCATCCCGGTGTTATGGCCGAGCTTTCTCGGTACGACGGTCCTCCTCTTTGCCAACGCCTTCGGGGCGGTCGCAACGGCCTATGCACTGACGGGGCCGTCACTCAACATCGTGCCAATCCAGCTGTTCGCGCAGATTCGCGGCGACGTGCTTTACAATCCGAATCTAGGCTATGCGCTTGCGTTCGGCATGATCGTCATCACCGGCCTGGCCAACCTCTTCTATATCTTGTTCCAACGGCGAGCCGAACGGTGGCTGAAATGAAGCAAGGCAGCCGCTTTTGGGCTTGGCTCGTTTTTGGCGTGGGAACCACCTATTTTGTCCTGCCGCTTTTGGCGACCTTTGAATTCTCTTTGCGCAAGCGGCGAGGGGAATACTCCTTTGACGCCTACCGCTCAGTCTTCGGAGATCCGAATTTCCAGACGACATTTACCTATTCCGTCGTTGTGGCGGTCTTCACCATCCTTCTGGGCGTGCTGCTCGTTGTCCCGACGGCTTACTGGATACGGCTGCGGCTACCGAATCTGCGGCCGGTCGTAGAGTTCATCACGCTGCTGCCCCTGGTTATTCCCGCTATCGTCATCGTCTTCGGCTACATCAGAATGTTCGGTTCGAATTCAACGCTGCCTTTTCTGGCGACAGCGCGCGGCACCGATGCTCTGCTGGTCATCGGCTATGCAGTGCTGGCGCTGCCCTATATGTACCGGGCGGTCGATACCGGTCTCAGGACCATCGACGTCAGAACGCTCACCGAAGCCGCACAAATCCTCGGCGCCGGCTGGACCACCATCATCGCTCGCATCATCCTGCCGAACGTACTGATCGCTGTCTTATCCGGCGCGTTCCTGAGTTTCGCCATCGTCATCGGCGAGTTCACCATGGCCTCGCTGTTGAATCGCCCAGCCTTCGGCCCTTACCTGCAGAATATCGGCGCCAACAGTGCCTATGAGCCGTCGGCACTGGCGCTCATTTCGTTCGCCATCACCTGGGGCTGCATGTCGCTGATCCAGATCCTGTCGCGTTTTGCGCCGCGATCGGCGAACCGGCCAAACTGATCGAAAAGTACTGACCGAAAGAAAAGCCATGGCCGAGCCATTCCTCTCCATCCAGCAGGTGCGAAAAGCCTTCGGCGCCACCACCGTCGTCCAGGACTTCAATCTCGACGTCGAGCCGGGCGAATTTGTCTCCTTCCTCGGGCCATCGGGCTGCGGCAAGACGACGGTGCTGCGCATGGTCGCCGGCTTCGAGGAGCCGAGCGCCGGCAGGATCGTGGTGGCCGGCAAGGACATCACCCGGCTCAAGCCCAACCAGCGCAATGTCGGCATGGTGTTCCAGGCCTATGCGCTGTTTCCGAACCTGACCGTGGCGCAGAACATCGGCTTCGGGCTGAAGGTCGCGGGCATGCCAAAGGCCGATGCCGACAGGCGCGTTGCCGAGATGCTCGACCTCATCAAGCTGCCGCAGATGGGCGACCGCTATCCCTATCAGCTCTCCGGCGGCCAGCAGCAGCGCATCGCGCTGGCGCGGGCCATTGCGCCGAAGCCGAAGCTCCTGCTGCTCGACGAGCCGCTGTCGGCGCTCGACGCCAAGGTCCGCGTGTCGCTGCGCGAGGAAATCCGCTCGATCCAGAAGAAGCTCGGCATCACCACCGTCTTCGTCACCCACGACCAGGAAGAGGCGCTGTCGATCTCCGACCGCATCGCCGTCATGTATGGCGGCAAGGCCGAGCAGGTCGGCACGCCGTTCGAGATCTACAACCGGCCGGCGACCAAATTCGTTGCCAATTTCGTCGGCACGCTGAACGTGCTCGAAGGCACCGTCACCGACGCGGCGTCGGGCAAGGTGCGCGTCAATGCGCAAGAGATCTCGCTGCAGGGAAAGCTTAACGGCTCCAAGTCCGGCGACACGCTGTCGTTGGCGCTGCGGCCCGAGGCGATTTCGCTCGGTCGCCATCCCGGCCGTGACGCCAGTCTTTCGGGCGAGATTACCGAAGTGCATTTCCTCGGCTCGGTCATCCGGGTTCGGGTCGGCATCGGCGGCAGCACGGTGTCGCTCGACACGTTCAACAGCCCGGCCACCCCGCCTCCCGCCGTCGGCGAAAAGGCCGAGATTTCCTTCTCGTCGGGCGACATGCTGGTGCTGCATTAGGGGAAGAGTGAATGGTGAATGGTGAATAGTGAATAGCAAGAAGGCACTTTACGCGCCGAAACTTCTCTGCATGCCATTCACCATTCACATCAGCCAAAGCCGGTCGCCTTTTTTTGCGGTGCCAATCGCCCGGCTTCACCGGTACGGTAGGGAATGGCGCTTTTCGAGCTGACCCTTGTTCTTCTGCTGATCGCCGTCGCGCTGACGGCGCTGTCGCGGCGTCTCCAGGTTCCCTATCCTTCGTTGCTGGCATTGGCGGGCGCCGGTATCGCCTTCCTGCCGTTTGCGCCGACTATCGAGATCGATCCCGAACTGGCGCTCGCCTTGTTCATCGCGCCGGTGCTTCTCGATGCTGCCTACGACACGTCGCTGCGCGATCTCAATCGCTACAGACTGCCACTTGCCTTGCTGGCGCTTGGCGCCGTCGTTTTCACCACTGCTGCCGTGGCGCTTGTCGGATGGACAATGGCAGGCTTGCCGATCGCCGCGGCAATCGCCCTCGGCGCGATCGTGGCGCCGCCCGATGCCGTCGCAGCGTCGGCCGTGCTTGGACAGTTCAAGGTGCCGCATCGCGTCACCGCGATCCTGCAAGGAGAAAGCCTGCTCAACGACGCCACGGCACTCCTGATCTACCGCATGGCGGTTTCCGCTGCTGCCGGCTCCATCCTGCTGAGCAGCGCGGTTCCGATGATCTTGCTGTCGACGGTCGGCAGCCTTGCCGCTGGTTATGTGCTCGGCCGGCTGTCTCTCGTCACCCTCAGTCGCATCAGCGATCCGGCAAGTGGCACGGTGGTGCAATTTGCCGGGACTTTCGGCGTCTGGATCCTGGCCGACAAGATCGGGCTCTCCGCCATCATTACGATCGTCGTCTATGCCATGACCATCGCGCGCACCGCGCCGCGCCGCATGCCGGCCAGAAATCGCGTCAGCTCCTACTCGGTCTGGGAGACGGCGGTCTTCGTGCTGAACGTTCTGGCCTTCGTCCTGATGGGACTTCAGGCACGATTGATCGTCGGCCGGCTGGCCGAGCAGGGGCAGGTCGAAGCGTTCGTCTTCGCCGCAGCCGTGCTGGCTGTCGTCATCGTCTCGCGCCTTGTCTGGGTTCTGGGATGCGGCGCGATCATCAGGTGGCTTGCCGCCTTCGGTGACGCGGAACGGAAGGCTGAAGCCCCGTCGTTCCGCGGCGGCGTGCTGATCGGCTGGTGTGGCATGCGTGGTCTGGTCACCCTTGCGGCAGCGTTTGCCTTGCCGGCCGACTTTCCGGGGCGCGACCCGATCGTGCTCGCCGCCTTCTCGGTCGTTCTCGGCACATTGGTGCTGCAAGGCATGAGCCTGAAGCCGCTGCTGCGCTTGCTGCGTCTCGATCCGGACGGAACTGTCGACCGCGAGGTCGCGCAGGCACGCGTCGCCATCATGCAGGCAGCGCTGGACGTGTTGAGCGGCAAGACATCGAATGCCGCGGCCGTGGTCCGCGAGCAATTTACCGCGCAGCGTACGATCGCTGAAAACCCGGACGACGCCCAGGCAGCGACCGAGTACGACAGATTGCGTCTCTATGCGATAAAGAGCCAGCGTGACGCGCTGGAACAGCTGCGTATCGACGGCACGATCGGCGATGAAGCGTATCATCGCCTGGAGGAGGAAATCGACTGGTCGGAATTGGCCGCCTCTCCGCCGGGACGATTCCAGCCGCTGACGACTTAGCCGCGTGCTGTGTGGCCCAAGCTCTCTCCATCCGGCTGCACATTGCAACCAATCCGCCAAACCGCTACTGCCATCACGAAATTGAGCCGGTTAAGCAATGAAGCTGGTCAGCTACAACATCCAGTACGGTTTCGGCAGCGACGGCCGCTACGATCTCGCGCGCTCCGCCGAGGTTGTCGCTGGCGCAGACATCATCGCGTTGCAGGAAGTGGAACGGCACTGGCTACGCAGCAACGAAGATGACCAGCCGGAAATCCTTTCCCGGCTACTGCCGGAATACCATTGGGTTTATGGCCCGGCCTTCGACATGGACGCCAGCGAGCGACATGACGGTCGCATCGTCAACCGGCGGCGGCAATTCGGCACCATGATCCTGTCCAAGCTGCCGATCGTCTGGTCGCGCCTGCACACGTTGCCACTGCGCCGCACGGTGCGTCCCCTCAACACCCGCAACGCGGCGCTTGAATGCATGATCCGCACCCGTGCCGGTCCGGTGCGGGTGCTGTCGCTGCATCTCGCGCATATCGCCGTCGAAGAGCGGCTGGAGCAGATCGATTACCTGCTCGCCGAGCATCGCCGTGCACCGTCCGACGGCGGCCCGTGGAGCGGCGCCGATGACGAACCCGAGCGCAATTGGAGCAATGGCGAGCCGGAGCCGGAAAACCCGCTGGCGGCGATCTGGATGGGCGATTTCAACATGGAGCCGGGCAGCGCCGAGTGCCGGCGCATAGTCGGCAGCACGCCGTACCATCGCGGTGCTGCCTATCTCGACGGTTTTGTCGATGCCGCCGCTGTCGCCAGCGAACCGACGGCGGATTTCCATACCCATGTGAAGACCATCGACGGCAGGCTGGCAAAGCGCCGGCTCGACCATTGCTTCGTCGGCGGGATGTTGGCGGGCCGCGTGCGCTCGGTCAGTGCCGATATCGACGAAATCGCCTCGGACCATTTTCCGCTGCGGGTCGACATCGACCTGGAAACGCCGTTCACAACGGGGGCCGGAGGCGGATGAGCCGCCGATGAGCTTGTTCGTCTTCTTCGCGGTGCTTGCCGCCGCCGCCATGCACGCGATCTGGAACGCGCTGGTCAAGGTCCATCTCGACCGCTTCCTGTCGATCACGCTGATGACGCTCGGCATGGGCGCCGTGGCGCTTCTGGCTCTGCCTTTCGTCGAGGTGCCGAAGTCGGAAGTGTGGCCCTATATCATCGCCTCGGTGGTCTTCCACATGGGTTACAGAACGTTTCTGATCGGCGCCTATAAGGCCGGTGATTTGGCGCAGACCTATCCGCTGGCGCGCGGCACCGCACCGCTGCTTGCAGCACTTGGCGGCATGGTGGTTGTCGCTGAAGTTCCGACACCGCTGGCCATCGCCGGGATCGTTCTTTTGTCGGCCGGGACGCTGGTGCTGTCGTTTCGCGGCGGCGCGCATCTGGAAAGGCTGAACCTGCGCGCCGTCGGCTTTGCGCTGGGCACATCGATCTTCATCGCCAGCTATACGCTTTCCGACGGCAGCGGCGCGCGGCTGGCCGCAACTGCATCGAGCTATGCGGCATGGCTGTTCGTCTGTGATGCGGCATGGGCGCTGGTGCTGTGCCTGATCTTTCGCGGACCAAAGGCGCTGCCGGTGCTGGCGCGCGACTGGAAGGCGGGCGTGTACACCGGCGTGCTCAGCGGCGCCGCCTACTGGATCGTGATGTGGGCGATGACCAAGGCGCCGATCGCCTCAGTCGCGGCGCTGCGCGAAACCTCGATCCTGTTCGCCATGATGATTTCGGTGTTTGCGCTCGGGGAGAAGATGACGGGATGGCGCGGTGCCGCCGTGCTCAGCATTGTTGCCGGGGTGGTCGCGCTGAGGCTCGGGTAAGCTAAGCGCTTATGTCCAGATCGGACACCATCAGCCCATCCGTGCCGCCTTCAAGCGCCGCGACCAGCCGGGCGCCGGCTCGGCTGTGAGCCTCATGCATCAGATAGGCGTCGCATGCTGCGGCATCGCGGAAGTCGATGGTGAAGCCGTGCGTGAAGCCGCGCGCGAACGGTTCTGGGCTGGTGTTGGCATGAATTCGACCTTGCCCATGCCGTCGATCAGCCGTCGCAATGCTTCGAGAGCGGCATGGATCGCCTGCTCGCTGGTCGTCGGTGACGTCATTGCGGAATCGAGCGAAGACACAGTGCCTGATCATTCTTGCGATCTCATGCCGCTTGGTTGGTGGAAAACACGGCCGGCGGCAGCGGTTCGCGGCCAAGGATCAGATCGGCGCCTTTTTCGCCGACCATGATCGTCGGTGCATTGGTGTTGGAGGAGGGGATGCGCGGCATCACCGAGGCGTCGCAGACTCGCAGACCCTCGATGCCGCGCAGCCTGAGGTCGGGCGTTACCACGCTCATCGCGTCATGGCCCATGCGGCAGGTGCCGACAGGGTGGTGGTCGGTCTTGGAACTGCGGCAGGCATAGTCGAACAGCTCGTCGTCGCTGGTGAGTGTCGGTCCCGGCAGCACCTCGCGCAGCACGTAAGCGGCAAGCGCCTTCTGCCGCATGATCTCGCGCGCCAGCCTGAGCCCCTTGATCGACATGTCGCGATCGTGGGGATCAGCCCAGTAATTTGGATCGATCAGCGGGCTGTCGGCCGGGTTGGCACTGTTCAGCCGTACCGTGCCGCGTGAACGCGGGCGCAGGAAGGCCGAGTTCAGCGTCACGCCCGGATTGTTCAGTTTCTCGACGCCGGCCTCGATGCCGGAGCCGAGGCCGAGATGGAGCTGGATATCGGGCGAGGCGGCGGTCGGATCGGCGTACCAGAAGCCGCCGGTCTCGAACAGGCTGGAGGCAACCGGGCCCTTCTTGAGCAGCAGATATTGCAGGCCTGCCCACACGGTCCGGTGCAGCTTGGCGTAGTTGTCGTAGGTGTGGTCGCCGGTGCATTCGGCAATGACGAACAGGTCGAGATGATCCTGCAGGTTGGAACCGACACCGGGCAGATCATGCACCGGCGTCACGCCGACCGACTTCAGATGATCGGCCGGGCCGATGCCCGACTGCATCAGAAGCTTCGGCGAGCCGATGGCGCCGGACGAGACGATCACCTCGCGCTCGGCGCGCAGGATCGTCGGCTGACCGCCCGGCCTGTCGATGATCTCGACCCCGACGGCGCGGCCTTTGCCGATGACGATGCGCGTCACCAGCACATCGGTCCTGACGGTCAGGTTCTTGCGCTCGCGGATCGGCCTGAGATAGGCAACCGAGGCAGAGGAGCGCCTCGCGTCCTTCTGCGTCAATTGATAGTAGCCGACGCCTTCTTGGGCTACTCCGTTGAAGTCCGGATTGAAGGGAATGCCCATCTCCTGCCCGGCGCGGAAATAGGCCTCGCAGATCGGCAGCGGTGCAATCGGGTTCGACACGCCGAGCGGGCCCTGGTCGCCGTGATAATCATTGGCGTAGCGCTGGTTGTTCTCGGCCCGCTTGAAATAGGGCAGCACGTCGCGATAGCCCCAGCCGGCAAGGCCCTCTTCCTTTTCCCAGGCGTCGTAATCGCGGGCATTGCCGCGTGTATAGATCTGGGCGTTGATGGAGGAGCCGCCGCCGATCACCTTGGCCTGCGTGTACCGGAAGACGCGGTCCTTCATGTGCTTTTGCGGCACGGTCGACCAGCCCCAGGCGGCGATGCCCTTGGTCATCTTGGCGAAACCGGCCGGCATGTGGATCAGCGGGTGCCAGTCCTTGCCGCCGGCCTCGAGCAGCAGCACCTGATGCGACGGATCTTCGCTCAGACGGTTGGCGAGGACGCAACCGGCCGGCCCGGCGCCGACGATGATGTAGTCGGTCATGGCGTCACCTGTTCACAGCCTCGGCACCGACAGTGCGCCGTCGACATTGATGATCGAGCCGGTCGAAAAACCGAGCTTGCCGCCGGCGAGTGCCGCGACCGCGGCGCCGACATCGGCGGCTTCGCCCCAGCGCTTCGCCGGCACCAGCCCGCCGTCGATCAGCGCGTCGTATTTGGCGGTGACGCCTGATGTCATGTCGGTGCGGATGATGCCCGGCCGCACCTCGAACACGCCGATGTTTTCGGCGGCGAGCCGAAGCGCCAGGTTTTTTACCCACATCGAAAGTCCGGCCTTGGAGATGCAATAGTCGGCACGTTCGGGCGAGGCCATTTCGGCGCTGACCGAGGTGATGGTGATGATCGATCGGGGGTAATCACCCGGCGTTGCAAGCATCGCCCTGGCAACGGCCTGGCTGAGGAAGACGGTGCCGCGCAGATTGATGCCGAGAATCCTGTCGAAATTGTCCGGTTTCAGTTCCAGCAGGTCGCCGCGTATGACGGCGCCGATGCCGGCATTGTTGATCAGGCAATCGATGCGACCGAAGGCGCTTGTCGCGGCATCGACCAGCGCCGCATGGCTGTCGAGATCGGCGATGTCGCCGCAATGATAGGCGAATTTCGCGCCGTGGGCGGCAATGTCAGCGGCAAGCCCGTCACCGGCTTTTTCGGCAAGGTCCACGACAAGGATGTCGAAGCCCGCATCGGCCAGCGCCTCGGCGCAAGCAAGGCCGATGCCGCGCGCGCCGCCGGTGACGATGGCTGCCGGGCGGGTCATGCGACAAGCTCCGTCTTGCGGATGTGGTCGGCGACGCGCAGTGCTTGTGCTGCGATCGACAGCGCCGGATTGACCGCCGCCGAGTTCGGCAGGAAGCTAGCGTCGACGACAAACAGGTTCCGGTGGTCGAACGAGCGGCAGAACGGGTCGAGCGGCGAGGTCGCCGGATCGTCGCCCATCTTGACCGTTCCGCACTGATGCGACGGCGTGCGCTTGTCGAAAGGCCGCGACAGGACGATCGGATAGCCGCAGGCACGGAAATTCTCGCGCATCACCTTGGTCAGCCCGTCGAGCGACTGCATGTTTGAACGCCGCCACTGCATGACGATATCCTTGCCGTCGACCATGATGCGGCTTTCGGGATCGGGCAGGTCCTCGCACATCAGATACCAGTCGACGGCGTGGCCGGCCATGAAGTCCAGCGCGAATTTGGGTGCAAGCTTGACGTTGGCCCTCAGGATATAGCCGTCGATCTTGCCGAGAAGCTGGACGTTGCCGAGCGGCTTGCCGCCCTTCCCGTCGGACAGATAGTAGTCGTTGAGCATCAGCGTCTTCTGGTAGACGGACGTGTTCCTGCGGCGCGGATCGATCGCCAGCATGGCGCTCGAATTGTGGTTCATGAAGTTGCGGCCGACCTGGTCGGAACGGTTGGCGAGGCCGTTGCCCCCACCCTTGCTGCTGGGAGAGGGCGAGCGCAGCAGGATGACCGCCGAATTGACCGCGCCGGCCGAGAGGATGACCAGCTTCGGCGTCACTTTCTTGAGCGTGCCATTCTGGCGATAGTGAACGGCGGCAATCGTCCTGGCATCCGACGACGCTTCGAGATATTCGACATGGGCGCCGGTCTCGAGCCTGATGTTCCGGTCGGTAAGTGCCTCCGTCAGCGGCCCTGTTTGGGCATCGACCTTGCCGGTCCCGGTGTTGGGAAACGCGTCCCAGCCTGTCTGGCCGTCCTTTAGCCAGGCATCGATATCGACGCCGAGCGGCAGCGATGCCGGATGCAGGCCGAGGCCCTTGAGTTCGGCGCGGGCGCGGGCGATGGGCGGCTCATCCGGCACCGGCCCGAACGCATAGGGGATGGAGTGGAACGGCTCGGTCGGGTCTTCGCCGAGTGCGCCGCGCACGCGAAAAAGCTGCTCGGCCCTGGAATACCACGGCTCGAAGTGCTCATAGGAGAACGGCCAGGCCGGCGAGATGCCGCCATAGTGCTCCATGGCGGAAAAATCTTGCCTGCGGTAGCGGATCAGCACCGCGCCATAGAATTTCGAATTGCCGCCGACATAGTAGTAGTTGCCGGGGTTGAACGCAGCACCCCCGGCCTCGCGCCACATTTCCTTCGGCCGGTAGTGGCCGTCGACGAAGATGGCGCGTGTGTCGCGCGTGTGCGGGGTCGTCGGCAGCTTCTCGCCGCGCTCCAGCATCAGGATCGAGGCGCCGCTGCCGGCAAGGCCGGAAGCGGTCGTGGCGCCGCCGATGCCGGAGCCGATGATGACGATGTCCGGGTTTGTCATGGGCTGTCAGAGGATACGGTTCTCGGTCGCCGGATCGAAGAACACCGCCTTGGTCAGGTTGAAGGCGAGCGGCGTGCTGGTGCCCGGCTGGATGTTGGCGTCGGCGCGCAGACGCGCCACCACAGCCTTGCCTCCCAGGTTGGTGACGGCGAAAGTGTCGGAGCCGGCCGGTTCCACGACCTCGATGTGACAGTCGGCGGTGGCGATGTTCGATGCGTTGCGTTCGGCCCCTTCGGGATCGGTCAGCGCCTCGGGGCGAACGCCGAAGATGATCGGCCTGTCGTGGAATGCCGACAGACCCGTCGGCGCATCGGCCAGCGGCAGCGAGATCGGCTCGCGCGCCTCGCGCTGCAGCACCACGGACAACGCATTGCCATTGCCGCCGATCGTCGCCGGGATCAGGTTCATGGCCGGTGAGCCCATGAAGTCGGCAACGAACAGATTGGCCGGGTTGTTGTAGATTTCGGCAGGCGTGCCGAACTGCTGCACCTCGCCGTCGCGCATCACCGCGATCTTGGTGGCCAGCGTCATCGCCTCGATCTGGTCGTGAGTGACGTAGACGATCGTGGTGCCGGTGGTTGCATGCAGGCGCTTGATTTCGATGCGCATATCGACGCGCAGCTTGGCGTCGAGATTGGAGAGCGGCTCGTCGAAGAGAAAGAGCTTGGGGTCGCGCACCAGCGCCCGGCCCATGGCTACGCGCTGGCGCTGGCCGCCGGAAAGCTGGCTCGGCTTGCGCTGCAAGAGGTGGCCGATCTGCAGCACTTTCGCCACCTTGTCGATCGCCTTCTGGCGCTCCTGAGCCGGCACGCCGCGCATCTCCATGCCGAAGGCAATGTTTCCCGCGACCGTCATGTTTGGATAGAGCGCGTAGCTCTGGAACACCATGGCGATGTCGCGCTTCGAGGGGTGGAGATCGTTGATCGTCCGTCCGTCGACACGGATTTCGCCTTCGGTGATGGTTTCCAGGCCGGCGATGGTGTTGAGCAAGGTCGACTTGCCGCAGCCGGACGGGCCGACCAGCACGAGGAAGCCACCCTTTTCGAGATCGAGGTCGATGCCCTTCAGGATCTCGACCGATCCGAACCGCTTCCTCAGCCCATCAATTTCGAGAAAAGCCATGCGATTATCCTTTGACGGCACCGGCCATCAGGCCGCGCACGAAATAGCGGCCAGCGACCACATAGACGAGAAGGGTCGGCAATGCGGCGATCATCGCCGCCGCCATGTTGACGTTGTATTCGACGACGCCGGTCGAGGTGTTGACGACGTTGTTCAGCGCCACGGTCATCGGCATCGCGTCGCCGGTGCCGGCATAGGCCGAGGCGAACAGGAAGTCGTTCCAGATGTTGGTGAACTGGTAGATGACGGTGACGACGAATATCGGCATCGAATTCGGCAGCATGATGCGCCGGAAAATCTGGAAGAAGCTGGCGCCGTCGACCTGTGCCGCCTTGACCAGTTCGGTCGGGAACGCCTCGTAATAGTTGCGGAAGAACAAGGTGGTGAAGCCAAGCCCATAGACGACGTGGACAAAGACCAGGTTGACCGTCGGATTGCCCAAGCCGAATGAAAATCCCGTCGCGTTTCGCAGCGTCACGCCGAAACGGCCGAGGCTGCCGAGGATCGTCGCCATCGGCAACAGCACCGACTGGAACGGAATGAAGCAGGCAAACAACATCAGCCCGAAAACCAGTGTGTGGCCGCGGAAGCGCCATTTGGTCAGGACATAGCCGTTGAGCGCGCCGAGCAGCGTCGAGATCAGCACCGCCGGAACCACCATTTTGATGGAATTCCAGAAATAGCCATTGATGCCGGCGCAGGTCAGGCCGACGCAGGTTTCGCCCCACGCCTTCAGCCATGGTTCGAAGGTCGGCGCCTGCGGCAGCGCCAGCATGTTGCCGTTCTGGATCTCGTCCATGGTCTTGAACGAGGTCACCAGCATGACGAACAGCGGCATCAGGTAGAACAGCGCGAACAGCGCCAGGAGCCCGTAGATGACGATGCGGTTGATGGTCCTGGCGCCGATGCCGCCAGTGCTCTGGCGAGCGGGCGTGGCAATGACGCTCATCGCGGCCGCTCCCTGAGCTCGGAATAAAGATAAGGCACGATGATCGCGGTGATGGTCATCAGCATGATCACGGCGCTGGCCGAGCCGACCGCCATTTCGTTGCGCTTGAACGTGTACTCGTACATGAAGTTCGAGGGCAGCCAGGCCGAGCCGCCCGGCCCGCCGCTGGTCAGCGCGACCACCAGATCGTAGGACTTGATAGCGAGGTGGGCGAGCACGATGAAGGCCGAAAGGAACACCGGCCGCAGCAGCGGGATGACGATGCGGCGATGGAGCTGGAAGGTAGTGGCGCCGTCGATCTGCGCCGCCTTCATGATCTCGCCGTCGATGCCGCGCAGGCCGGCCAGGAACATCGCCATGACGAAGCCTGAGGCCTGCCAGACGCCGGCGATCACCACGGTGTAGATGACGAAATCCTTGTTCTTGATCCAGTCGAAATGGAAGCTCGTCCAGCCCCATTGATGCAGCGTCTGCTCAAGCCCGAGGCCGGGATCGAGGAACCATTTCCAGGCGACGCCGGTGACGATGAAGGACAGCGCCATCGGGTAGAGATAGATCGGCCGCAACACGCCTTCGCCGCGGATCTTCTGGTCGAGCAGTATCGCCAGGAACAGGCCGAGCGCCAGGCAGATGAAGATGTAGAGAAATCCGAAAATGCCCATATTGGTGATCGACGTGTACCAGCTCGACGGCGGGTCGCTCTCGAAGGTCCAGCGCCACAGCCTCTGATAGGCACGCGGCCCGGTCAGCGCATAGGATGGGAAGGTCTTGGAGTTGGTGAAGGACAGATAGACCGTCCACAGGATGAAGCCGTAGACGAAGACGATGGTGATCGCAAAGCTTGGCGCCAGTACGATCTTCGGCAGCGCGTCCTGCAGGCGCGAACGCATGGAGGCACCCGGACGCGCATTGTGCTCCGGCGTCAGCTTGATCTGGGTCGCGACCGTAGTCATGGGCTCCTCCCTCTCGGGTCCCTTCACCGCCAGGCGGGGAAGGATAGCCCCGTCCAGGCGGGGCGTGTTGGTTGATCCCCGGCGCCAGGTGATAAGCATTCCGACGCGAGGCCGATCATCCTGGCTTGGTTGAACCTTCCCCACCGGGAGCGGGGAAGGTCCTTCCACGCCTGGTTCCTACTTGGCGTCTTCGATCGCACTGACCAGTTGGGTCACGGCCTCGTCCGAGGTCTTGATCTGGCCGTGGACGAACTTCGAGACGACGTCCTTGTAGGCATTGGCGACCGCCGGCGGCGCGCCGTAGCCTTGCGCCAGCGAACCGAACAGCGTGCCGCCTTCGTTGGCGGCCTTCAGGTCGGCCATGCCCTTCTTGCCGCAAGCGTCGAAGTCGGTGTCAGGCACGTCGGTGCGGGCCGGGACCGAGCCTTTGACGACGTTGAAGGCCGACTGGAAGCTCTTCGACAAGGTGGCGGTGGCCAAGGCGGCCTGGGCGGCCTTACGGTCCTCCGGAACGTCGAACATGCCGAACATGTCGGAGTTGTAGACCACGCTGCCGTCGGTGCCCGGGAAGCGGTAGCACAGGAAGTCGGTGCCCGGGGTCTTCTTGGCGGCGTTGAATTCGCCCTTGGCCCAGTCGCCCATGACCTGCACCAACGCATCGCCCTTGATGACCATGGCGGTGGCGAGATTCCAGTCGCGGCCGGAGAAGTTCGGGTCGACATAGGTGACGAGCTTGGCGAGGTTGTCGAACGACTTCTTCATCGTGTCGGACTTCAGCTGCTCCTCGTCGAGGTCGTTGAAGGCCTTCTTGTAGAACTCAGGTCCGCCGGTCGACAACACCACCGAGTCGAACATGGTGGCTTCCTGCCAGTTCTGGCCGCCGAGCGCGAGCGGAATGACGCCCGCCGCCTTGGCCTTGTCGAGCAGCGCGATGAAATCATCGAAGGTCTTGGGCTCGGTGCCGCCGATCTTGTCCATCACCGCCTTGTTGATCCACAGCCAGTTGACCGAGTGGACGTTGACCGGAGCCGCGACCCACTTGCCGTCATAGACCGAGAATTTCTGCAGGGCGGCCGGAACGGACTTGTCCCAGCCTTCCTTTACCGCCGTCTCGGTCAGGTCGCCCATCACGCCGGCCGCGGCATAATCGAGCACGGTATAGCCGAGCATCTGGGAGGCAGTCGGGTAGTTGCCGGCTGCGACCATCGCCTTCAGCGCGGTCATGGCGGCGTCGCCGCCGCCGCCGGCCACGGGCACGTCCTTCCAGGCAAAACCTTGCTTGGCCAGATCCTGCTTGAGCACGTTCAAGGCAGCCGCTTCGCCGCCAGACGTCCACCAATGCAGCATCTCGACTTCCTTGACGTCCTGGGCATGAGCCGCGAACGCAAGACCCGAGCCGAGAGCCGTTCCGATAAGCAATTTGCGCAACATGTACTTCCTCCCTTGTTGCAGCTACACGACCGGCGATTGTCCGCCGGGTTCTTCCCAACTCAGCCGACCCACCACCCGGTGCGCTGGCCGCGATGAAACTGGATCGTCTTTTCCTCGGTATAGTCCTCGGCGGCGCGCTTGCCGAGTTCGCGTCCGAGACCGGACTGCTTGTAGCCTCCGAAAGGCAGCTCGGGATAACCCTCCATGAACGTGTTCACCCAAACGGTTCCCGAACGCACATTCCGCGCCACCGACATGCAGGTGTCGATGCTGGCGCTCCACACGCCCGCCGATAGACCATAGGGCGTGTTGTTGGCGATGCGCAACGCCTCTTCAATCGATTCAAATGTCAGCACCGACAGCACCGGTCCGAACACTTCTTCACGCGCAATGGCCATGTCTTCGGTGACGCCGCGGATGATGGTCGGGTCGAGATACTGACCGGCACTGGAGGCGATCTGCTTGCCGCCGCTATAGACGCTGCAGCCGTCGGTTGCCGCCGCCGCCACGTAGCCGGTGACCTTGGAAAGGTGCTCGGAAGAGATCATCGCGCCGACCCTGGTGCTGTCGTCGAGCGGATCGCCGACGATGACCCTTGCCGTGAGCGCCTTGACCGAGCCGAGGAAGTCGTCGGCGATCGCCTCATGGACGATCAGCCGGCTGCCGGCGTTGCAGCATTCGCCGGCGTTGAAAAAGCCGCCGAACACCGCCGCATCGGCCGCCGCTTCGAGGTCGGCGTCTGGAAAGACGATCTGGCCGTTCTTACCGCCGAGCTCCATCGAGACCTTCTTCAGCGAGTTCGCAGCCGAAGCCATGGTCATCTTGCCGACCCGGGTGGAGCCGGTGAACGACACCATCTCGACCAGCGGATGGCTGGCCATCGGCGCGCCGACATCGGCGCCCAGCCCAGCGAGGATGTTGACTACGCCATCCGGCAAGCCGGCCTGCATCAGGATTTCGCCGAGCACGAAGGTCGAGGCCGAGGTCATCTCGCTCGGCTTGACCACCGCCGTGCAGCCGGCGGCGAGCGCGAACGGCAGTTTCTGGCTGACGATGAGGAATGGAAAATTCCACGGTGTGATGATCGAGACGACGCCGATCGGTTCGCGCAGCACGACGCCCAACATGGCGTCGCCGAGATTGGCGTAGGTTTCGCCATGGAGCGTGCGGGCAAGCGCCGCGGCATAGCGCCAGATGTCGACGGGGCCGCCGATCTCGCCGCGCGCCTGGGCGATCGGCTTGCCGGATTCCAGCGCGTCGAGCCGGGCGATGTCCTCGAGCCGCGCCTCGATCAGGTCCGCCGCCTTGAGCAGGATCGCGGCGCGCTCGCCGGCCTTCATGCGCGGCCAGGGGCCGGTCTCGAAAGCCTTGTGCGCGGCGGTCACCGCCGCCTCGACTTCCGCTTCGCCGGCTTGCGCATAGCGCGAAACGGTGAAGCCATGGCCGGGGCTAATGCGCTCCAGCGTCCGGCCGTCGCGGGCATCGACAAACTTGCCGTCGATCAGCAGCCGGTAGGTCTTGGGCGCCGCGGATGCCTCGGCGGGCATGGCGATGGTGAGGGGCGAGTTCATATGAGTTCCAGGTTCCGCATGCATTTAGGATCTTGAAAACGCTGGTTTCCGTTTGGTCTTGAAAGCGTCGACACCAGCCTTGAGGTCGCTGGTCAGCGCGATGAAGCCGCTGGCCAGCGCCTCTGTCGCGGCAGCACTTTCCTCGCCCTCGGCGACCGCGATCATCAACTTGGCGGCCTCGGTTGCCAGCGGGCCGCGCTCGGCGATCTTGCCGGCCCAGGCCCTGGCCTCGGTGAATGCGTTGCCTGTTTCGGCCACCCGGTCGACGATGCCCAGAGCGAGTGCTTCGGCCGCCTTGAAAACTTCGCCGCCGATTGCCATGCGCCGCACCGTCTGCGCACCGAAGCGGCGCACCGCGCGCTGCGTGCCGGACCAGCCGGGCACCACGCCGATCGAGGTTTCCGGAAAACCTAATTTCACCTGCGTCTCGGCGACGCGGAAGTCGCAGGCGACCGCCAATTCCAGCCCGCCACCAAGCGCATGGCCGGACAGAACGGCGATCGTCGGTTGCCGCAGCCGCGCCAGCCGGTCGAAAACGCGTTGGCCGTAGCGCACCCATTGCACCTGGAAATCGGCGGCACTCATTTGCGACCACGCTTCGACATCGCCACCCGAACAAAAGCCCTTGCCTTCGCCGCACAGCAGCACGACGCGGACACCGTCCGCGGCCTCGGCCGCATCGAGCGCGGCATCCAGCGCGCGCAGCATCGGGATGTCGAGCGCATTGAATTTCTCCGGCCGGCGCAGTGTGATGATGCCGAGATCGCCGTCGGTTTCAAAGGTGACGAGACGCTCAGCCATGCGTGCCTCCAAGGGAGGCGCGGCCATTGAGCGACAGTCCGATCGGCCGGTCACGATAGAGCGCGTCCGGTGTCACTTTCAGGTCGTTGGCGACACCGAGCGGGATCTCGGCCTGCGCCAGCACGTCGCGCTGAAGGTCGATGCCGGGTGCCAGCTCAGTCACCATCAGCCCATCCGGCGTCAGCTTCATGACGCAGCGTTCGGTGATATAGGTGATGTCCTGCCCTTGCGCGACGGCGCGCTTGCCCGAGAAGGAGATGTGCTCGACCTCGCCGACGACCTTCTTGACCTTGCCTTCCCCGTCGATACGGATGCCGCCATCGGCCAGCGACAGCTTGGCGCCGGCATTAAAGAAGCCGGAAAACACGATCTTCTTCGCCCGCGCGGTGATATCGACGAAGCCGCCGGCGCCGGCGGTGACGTGCGGCCTCGCCGAAAGCTTCGACACGTTGACCGAGCCGTGGCGGTCGATCTGCAGGAATGACAACAGCGACGCGTCGAAACCGCCGGCCTGGAAGTAGATGAACTGGTGTGGCGAAGGCATGAAGGCGTCGGCGTTCGACGAGCAGCCGAACTTGAAGTCGAGCAGCGGCACGCCACCGACCGCGCCCTGTTCTATCACCCAGGTGACCTTGCCGTGCTGGCCTTCCTCGAGAAGGATGCGCGGCACATTGGCCGAGATGCCGAAGCCGATGTTGACCGCCATGCCGTCGGCAAGCTCCATGGCGACGCGGCGGGCAATGACTTTCTGGACATTCATTTCGGCGTTGCGGAAGCTTGACAGCGGTCGGAAGATCTCGCCCGAGATGGCCGGGTCGTAGGGTGTCAATGTCGTCTGCAACTGATCGGCCGCGACCACGATGTGGTCGACCAGCACACCGGGAACCCGCACGTCATGCGGCTTCAGCGTGCCGTTCTCGACGACACGCTTGACCTGCGCGATGACGATGCCGCCATTGTTGCGGGCGGCGAGCGCCTGTTCCAGCCCGCCGAGATAGGCGCCCTCATGCTCATAGGTGAGGTTGCCGCGCTCATCGGCCGTCGTCGCCCGGATGATTGAGACGTCAGGCACGATCGAACGGAAATAGAGCCATTCCTCGCCGTCGAACTGCTGCACCGAAACGATCGGCTCGCTGGCGGCCGCATTCATGGCGCAGCCCTGGTGACGCGGGTCGGCGAACGTGTCGAGGCCGACCTTGGTCAGCACGCCGGGGCGCTTGGCGGCGGCCTCGCGATGCATGTCGAACAATATGCCGGATGGCACGTTATAGGCGGCGACCGAATTGTCGCCGATCATCTTCCAGATCTGCGGCGGCTCCGAAGATGACGGGCCGGACGGATAGGAGCCGCACAGCGTGCGCTTCAACAGGCCGGGCTTGGCCAGATGGTCGATACCCCTAATGCCGTACATGTCGCCGGCCGCGATCGGATGCAGTGTCGTGATGTTCTTCGGATGGCCTTCCGCGTCGAAGCGCTCGCCGATTGCGGCGAGGACCGCATCCGGGCAGCCGAGACCGCTCGACGACGACACGGAAACGACCATGCCGTCCCTGATCAGGCTGGCGGCTTGCGCTGCGGAAACGAGCTTGCTCACCCTGCTCCCCCGAGTTTCGGATCGATCGCGACTGATTTGCCGGACTTGGCGGATTGCAACGCCGCTTCGGCAGATGTCAGCGACCAGACGCCGTCCTCGCCAGTGGCCGACGGCTGGCCTTCGCCACGGATCGCCGCATGGAACTGGCGCAAAGACCTGACATAGAGATCTTCGCGGTCGAAGCTCAATTCTTCCTCGCCCTGTGACGTGCGCAGCAGCACAGAGCCGATCGGCTTCTGCGTCATCACATCTTTCGCGATCAGGGAGCCTTCGCTGCCATGCACCTCGAAGCCGGTGCCGGCGAATTTGGTAGTGAAACCCTCATGTGACTGGGCGATGACGCCCGACCTGTAGCGCCAGATGCACATGGCGCCATCTTCCAGGCCGCCGCCGGCCATGCCCGCGGCCTGCGTGAACGCCGAAACCTCGAGCGGATCGTCGCCGAGCACGAAGCGCAGCGTATCGGCATCGTGCACGGTGATGTCGAGCACCACACCGCCGCCGGCTTCCGGCCTGGTGATGCGCCAGCCCTGCAGATTCTCGGGCAGATAGACGGAGTGAAAGACACGCGCGGCAATCGGTCTGCCGATGCGGCCGGCGGCAATGCTTTCGCGCATCGCCCGGTGCGAGCCGGCATTGCGCAAATGATGGTTGGTGCCGAGCACGATGCCGGCCGCCTTGGCGGCGGCGACCATTGCGCGCGCATCGGCGCTGGTCAGCGCCAGCGGCTTTTCGCACAACACATGTTTTCCCGCCCTGATGGCGGATAGTGTCTGTTCGAGATGCAATTCGTTGGTGGTCGAGATGTAGACGGCATAGATGTCGGAGCCGAGCAATTCATCGAGCTTCGAGACGGCGAGCGGAATGCCGTTCTCCTTGGCATAGGCCGTAGCTCGCTCCGGGCTGGAACTCATCACCGCCGCGATCTCGCTGTTCGGTTGCGCGCGGATGGCGTTGATAACGAATTGCCGAGCGATCGTGCTCGCGCCGATCAGTCCCCATTTGACCGTCATGCCGCGTCTCCCATTCCCGCACGGCGATCGGGACCGCAACTGTCCCTGACGACGAGGTTGACGGCGCCGATATGATCCTCGGCGCGCGTGGTGCGCGACTGGATCATCTTCAGCATGACATGGGCGGCGCGCTCGCCGAGCCCTGCCGAATCCACCGCGACGCTGGTCAGCGCCGGCATGTAATGCTGAGCTTCGATGACGTCGTCGAAGCCGACGACGGCGAAATCCGCGCCGGGCTCGAGGCCGCGCTTGCGCAGCGCCAGCATGACGCCGAAGGCGACCGCATCGTTGAAGCACAGCGCCGCGGTCGGCGGCTCGGCCATGGCGAGGGCTGTTTCCAGGCAGGCAATGCCGCCCTTGCGGCTGGTTTCGCCTTCAACGACCAGTGTATCGCGCTTGGCGATGCCGAGCGCCTCGCAGGCCTCGCGAAATCCGCCCAGCCGCTCATGATAGACCACCAGGTCCGATGAGCCGCCGAAGAACGCCAGCCGGCGATGCCCTTTGCCGATCAGATGGGCGGTGGCGAGCCAGGCGCCGCGATGATTGTCGGGCGCGATCACCGGGATGCGGCTTTCGGGAAGGCGGCGCATGGTGAAGACGATCGGAAGGCCCGCCATCTCGATGCGACGGAACGCACCGGGCGCCGTGCCGCGCGCCGGCGACACGATCAGCCCGGCGACACCTTGCTCCATCAGCGATTTAAGCACTTCTTCCTGGCGCACCGGATTCTCCGCCGTGTTGGCGATGAACGGCACGATGCCCGCCGACTGGAAGACGCGCTCCATGCCGACCGCCATTTCAGCGAAAAACGGGTTGGTGAGATCGTTGATGACCATGCCGATGACATTGGAATGGGCCTTGCGCAGATTGGCGGCACCGCGGTTGTAGACATAGCCGACATCCTCGATCGCCTTACGGACCCTCAGCGCGGTTTCAGGCCGGATAAGATCGCTGCCCTGCAGCACCAGCGACACCGTCGATTTGGACACGCCCGCCTCACGGGCAATGTCGAGTATCGTCGCCTTGGGCCTGCCGGCCATCCAAATCCGTCCTCCCGGTAATTTCTGGTCAGATTATTGGAACGTTCTAATTCTTGGCTGGATTTGAGTCAATCAGGATTTTTCCCCAATCTAGAAAACGGGTACTGAGCGACTAAACGTGGTGCGCTTAAAGGAGTTTGTCGCGGCGATGCAGCATTTCGGCGGCATGGGCTGAGAATAACAAAGGTTCTTGATTTATTGGAACGTTCCATTTATAGCGCGACCAAGGGAGAGATCGATGGACATCACCTTGCCCGGGGAGGGCGGTCGCAGCACTCGCTACCGCCTTGTCGGCCAGCCGGCACAGCCGGTGATCGGCGCGCGGTTTTCGCGCATCGCCTATGCCGCCGCCCATGTCGTCGCCGACCCCCTCGCGATGACCGATCCGTGGTCTCATCCAGCGGTCGACTGGGAGCGCACGATGGCGTTCCGCCGTCATCTCTGGCGGCTCGGCTTTCGTATCGCCGAGGCGATGGATACTTCGCAGCGCGGCATGGGTTTCGACTGGACAAACGCCAGGGAATTGATCCGCCGCTCGATCGCCGAGGCGCGAACCATCGAGGGCGCCGATCTCGCCTCAGGTGCCGGAACAGACCATCTGGCGGCAGGCGCCGCCAGGACGCTCGACGATGTCATCGCGGCCTATCAAGAGCAGTTCGGTTTCATCGAAGGCCTGGGCGGCAAGGCGATCATGATGGCCAGCCGCGCGCTGGCGGCTGTCGCCAAGGGTCCCGACGATTATATCAGCGTCTATGACCGCATCCTGTCTCAGGCGTCCGGCAAGGTCATCCTGCACTGGCTGGGCGACATGTTCGATCCGGCGCTGAAGGCTTATTGGGGCAGCCCTGATTTCGACACCGCGCTCGACACGGTGATCGCCGTCATCGAAAGCCATGCCGGCAAGGTCGAGGGGATCAAGATATCGCTGCTCGATGCCGGCAAAGAGGGTGCCCTGCGCAACCGGCTGCCTGAAGGGGTCGTCATGTTCACCGGCGACGATTTCAACTACCCCGAGCTGATCGCTGGCGATGGCGAAAGACATTCGCACGCGCTGCTCGGGATTTTCGACGCCATCGCGCCGGTCGCCAATGCCGCGCTGGCGAAACTGGCCGACGGCGACCGCGCCGGCTATGACGCGCTGATGGCGGCGACGGTCCCTCTGTCGAGGAAAATCTTCGAGGCGCCGACCGAGTACTACAAGGCCGGTATCGTCTTTATGGCGTGGCTGAACGGCCACCAGGACCATTTTTCGATGGTCGGCGGCATGCAATCGGCGCGCGGCATTTGCCACTACGCCGATGTGTTCCGTCTTGCCGACCAGGCCGGGTTGCTGGCCGACCCGGAGCTTGCCGTCGCAAGAATGAAGAGCCTGTGCGCCGTGGCGGGTGTCTGACCGCCATACCACAAGAAGAGTTCGTCCAAATCTCCGATTTGCCTTGTCCGGGCAAATCTGTATGCGGTATGCGTCCGAGTGCAGGACCATCCGGCGCGCGACGCCCCGTTGGTCACAGCAGCCGTTCTGCATAGGGATACGCCAATGGATTTCGACCTTCAGGGCAAGCGCATTTTCGTGGCCGGGCATCGCGGCATGGTCGGCTCGGCCATCCTGCGCAGGCTGGCGGACGAGGACTGCGAGGTCCTGATCGCATCCCGCGATGAACTCGACCTCATGGACCAGGCCGGCGTGCGGCGCTGGATGGCTGGCCACAGGCCGGATGCGGTGGTGATGGCAGCGGCCAAGGTCGGCGGTATCCTGGCAAACAACAGGTTGCCGGTCGATTTTCTGCAGGACAATCTGATCATGCAGACCAATGTCATCGAGAGCGCCTTTCGCAACGAGGTGCAGAAATTACTGTTCCTCGGTTCGTCCTGCATCTATCCGAAATTTGCGGCGCAGCCGATCTCCGAGGGCGCCTTGCTGACCGGTCCGCTGGAACCCACCAACGAATGGTATGCGATCGCCAAGATCGCCGGGCTGAAGCTGTGCCAGGCCTATCGGCGCCAATATGGTGTCGAGTACATCTCGGCGATGCCAACCAACCTCTATGGCCCCGGCGACAATTTCGATCTGTCCACCAGCCATGTCGTACCAGCCCTGATGCGCAAGGCGCACAAGGCCAAGCGCGCCGGCGACAAAACCTTGGAGGTCTGGGGATCGGGCACGCCGATGCGCGAGTTCCTGCATGTCGACGACGCCGCCGACGCTCTGGTCTGGCTGCTGAAAAACTATTCCGGCGACAGCCACGTCAATGTCGGCTCGGGCGAAGACATCACCATCGCCGAGCTGGCCCGCACGATGCTGTCCGTCGTCGGCGCCGAGGCGGTGCTCACATTCGATGCGACGAAGCCGGACGGCACACCGCGCAAGCTGATGGATGTGTCGCGCCTGTTTGCCACGGGCTGGCGCCCGCGATACTCGCTTCGCAGCGGATTGGAGCAGACCTATGCCTGGTTTCTCCGGCACATCGAGAAGGGCGATCTCCGCCTCGGCGCGGCCTGATCTCAATCGAGCTGGTTGCTGCTACCAGACATGACGGTTTGGGCGGCCGTCTCTTGGCCATGGCCAATGCAAAATCGCTCGCCGAAGCATTGGCTGGGCAACAAAATCAAGGCGTCCGATTTTGGCATCCTCGAAAATGCGGCATTCACGACCGCCCAGCCTGGAAGCGCCCGCAAGACGAGGAAATCCACGGGGCACGAGAGACGGTGGATTGTCTGGATGGTGGGCGTGACAGGGATTGAACCTGTGACCCCTGCAATGTCAATGCAGTGCTCTCCCGCTGAGCTACACGCCCATCCGAAGCCGCGCATACACCATTTTTGCCACGGCGCGTCAATAGGAGGAAAAGGGAAAGAACGGTTCGCCTTGCCGCGCCGTTGGAGACGCGCCGAAAGCCGGCAGCGGAAAGCGCGTCAGGCCGCCTGCAGCATCTTTTCGACCTCGTTGACGAGGTCGCGCAGATGGAATGGCTTCGACAGCACCTTGGCGTCTTTCGGCGCCTTGGAATCAGGATTGAGCGCAACGGCGGCGAAGCCGGTGATAAACATGACCTTGAGGTCGGGATCGATCTCGGTGGCGCGGCGGGCGAGTTCTATGCCGTCCATCTCCGGCATGACGATGTCGGTCAAGAGCAGCGAAAAAGGCTCTTCGCGCAACCGCTCATAAGCGCTGGCGCCATTGTCGAAATCGCTGACCTGATAGCCGGCACGCTCCAGCGCCTTGACGAGGAACCGGCGCATGTCATCATCGTCTTCCGCCAGTAGAATGCGTGCCATCTTATCCCGTCCGAATCACCCGTCCGAGGCTGCCGTGGGACAGCCCGTTAACCATCCTGTATATGAGGAGGTGACGGTAAACATCAAGTGAACGTTAAAGGGCCCGATCCGCATTTAACAAAGCGGTCCGGACGCCGAAACGCTGGACATGCGGCCGGCGAGGTGGCACCTTCCCACCATGATGCATTGGTGTTTCCGGGTTCGTTCAAATTGAAAACGGCAGCCGAGGATTTTTCGGTCGTTCCCCCCTTCGAAATCCGGTCGGGCGCCGAACAGCGCGTCCCCTTCCTCTTCAACTCGCCGCATAGTGGCCGTCACTATCCGGACCGGTTCCTGGCGATGGCAAGGCTGGACCGAAACGCCATCCGCCGCTCCGAAGATTGCTATGTCGACGAATTGTTCGGTGGCGCCGTTGCCCTCGGCGCGCCGATGCTGGCGGCAAACTTCCCGCGCGCCTATCTTGACGTCAACCGGGAACCCTGGGAACTCGATCCGCGCATGTTCGCCGAACCCGTGCCGTCCTTCTGCAACATCCGCTCGGCGCGCGTGGCTGGCGGGCTTGGCACTGTGCCCAAGCTGGTGGGAGAAGGGCTCGACATCTATGCCGGCCGCCTGCCGCTGGCGGAAGCCGTCGCGCGTATCGAGGCCGTCTACAAGCCTTATCACGAGACGCTGAAACGGCTTTTGACCAGGACCCATGCGCGGTTCGGCTTTGCCGTGCTGATCGATTGCCACTCGATGCCGGCGAGCATCAGGGTCGGCGACAGCGGTGTCAGGCCCGACTTCATCGTCGGCGACCGTTTCGGCATGTCCGCCTCGGCAGCGTTGACCGAGACGGCGATCGGCCTGCTGATCGGCATGGGCTACACCGTCGCCCATAACAAGCCTTACGCCGGAGGCTTCATCACCGAGCACTATGGCCGCCCCGTCCGCCATCTCCATGCACTGCAGATCGAGGTCAATCGCGGGCTTTACATGAACGAGCGGACGTTCCAGAAATCCGCCGGCTTCGATGCACTCGCCGACGATCTGGCACAATTCTCGGCCGACCTGATGGCGATGCCCGATCACGATTTTATCGATTTGCCGCTTGCCGCCGAATGATGCCAAAAATCGGAATCGATTTTTACATGGGAATTCTGGGCCAAATAACAGGTCTTGCGCCAGATAAAGGCGTCGGCGTGCGGGTCGGAATGGCGCGCGATCCGCTGGATGCCGCGCCGAAAAAAAGACCGCATCGTTCGCACGACACGGTCGAAGTCTAGGGAGGAAACGCCCAAGGAGGGCATGGACAGGAAAGCCTGTCCGAGAACAAATCTATTGTGCGATGCACAAATGTCAAGCCGTCGACCGGCTTTTTTAATTCACTGTGATGTGGAAACTGGATTTCGAGGGCGCCAGCGTTGCATTCGAGCAACAGTTGACGATGCGCAAAAGTTCCGCACGCCCTTGTTTTGGCGGAAAACCACAGGCAAACGACGGTTCCAGCACGCTATAACGCGGGAGAATCAGTTGGACATCAGCATCGATTTCATGCGGGGCATTGCGCATGCCGCCGCAGCCGAAACCTTGCCGCGCTTCCGCAGCCAAGGCGCGGTCGCCAACAAGGAGCAAGGCAGCTTCGACCCGGTCACCGAGGCCGACCGCGAGGCCGAGCGGGTCATCCGGGCTCTTATATCAGCGGAATATCCCGATCACGGCATCCTCGGCGAGGAGCATGGCAGCGAGAACATTTCCAGCAGGCATGTCTGGGTGATCGATCCGATCGACGGCACGCGCGCCTTCATTTCCGGCCTGCCGGTGTGGGGAACATTGGTTGGGCTGACGGTCGACGGCGATGCCGTCGCCGGCATGATGTCGCAGCCCTTCACCGGCGAGCTTTTCTACGCCAACGCTTCCGGTGCCCATTATGAAGGCCCGGGCGGGCCACGAAGGCTGACGACGCGCAAGACGACAAGCCTTGCCGACGCGACGCTGTTCACCACCACGCCGGCACTGTTCAAGGGAGACGCGCGTCTGCGCTACGACCTGTTCGAGCGGCAGGTCCAGCTCGCCCGCTACGGCACCGACTGCTATGCCTTCGCCATGGTCGCGGCAGGAAGCGTCGACATCGTCGCCGACCCTGGTTTGAAACCCTACGATATCGTCGCGCTGATCCCGATCATCGAGAAGGCCGGTGGCGTCGTCACCACCTTCGAAGGCGGACCGGCGGAAAGGGGCGGCGACATCCTGGCTGCGGCAACGCCGGAGCTTCATGCCGCCGCGATGGCGGCGCTGCGTGGCTGAGCGTGGAAAAGCGTTCGGGCGGTGATTCCCCGACCCTCCTGACAGGAGAATGTCAGCAGCTCTCTGCTATGGAAGTGATGTCACGGAGGGATTCACATGCCGACACTGTCAACAGCCAGCCGCTCCGAAGCTGCGTCGGCAGAAAATGCTCCAGCAGACGGGCGGGCCGATTTCGATTTCTTCTTCGGCCGCTGGAACGTCAGCCATCGAAGGTTGCAGAAGCGCCTGCAAGACGACACGAACTGGGACGTGTTTGGCGGGACATGCGAAGTGCGCGCGATCCTTGGCGGCCTCGGCAATGTCGATGACAATGTGATCTCTGTTGCCCGTCGAGGCCTATCGCGCCGCCACGTTGCGGACGTTCGATCCGGCGACGAGACAATGGTCGATCTGGTGGATCGACGGCCGCAACCCGGAGACCATCGATATTCCGATGCGCGGCACATTCGAAGCAGGCGTCGGCACGTTCCTGTGCGAAGACGTCTTCGACGGAGCGCAATATCCACGTTCGCTTCCTATGGTCGCGGATCACTGAAAGATCGGCGCGCTGGGAGCAGGCTTTTTCACCGGATGGCGGCAAGACCTGGGAGACCAACTGGATCATGGATTTCGCCCGGCAAGTGTAGGCGGCCGATCGACTTGGAAGGCATTTTCTCAAGCCGAGGCATGGATTTCAATGATTTGAAGCGCTCTTGGCGCGTCCGGAGGGAGTGCGCCACTCAATCAGCCCGTGTCGTCGCTTCCCGGGATGAAGGCATCGAAGGCGGCAAAGAACTGCTCGCGATAGAAGTCGGCTTCCTGCAATATTTCATGGCGTGCGCCGTCGATCACCAGCAGCGAACCGAGGCGCAGACGTCTGGTGTAGGTTTCCACCGCCTTGGTCGAGACGACCTGGTCGGCGCCGGCGGCGATCACCAGCAAGGGTACCTGGATCCTGGCCATGAAGTCGGGGTCGCTGATGGCCTCGGAGGCCTGCGTCGCCGCTTTCAGCCAGCGTATCGTCGGACCGCCGAGCGCCAGTTGCGGGTAGGTTTCGTAGATCAGCGTATTGCGCCGATACCGCTCCGGATCCGACGTCACCATGTTGGCGGCAAAGGGTATGGTTTTCCTGGCCCGCGGACCCCAGGCGGCATAAAATTTGCCAAGACCCAGCAGACAGAACAGCGAGCAGAGGCGGCGAACGGTGGTTGTCGAGAGCGGCAGGTCAGGCACGGCCAGGAATGGCGCGATCAGCACCATGCGCCGTACGCGGTTCACCATCGACGGCGCAGCAAGCAGCGTAATCACCGCCCCGGCCGAATGGGCCAATATGTAATATGGCCCCCGGCAGTCGGGCAGCACGATCTCCTCGAAGAACTGTTCCAGGTCGCCGGTATAGTCGAAGAAGCTCCGGACATAGCCGCGCTCGCGGTCGCTGATCAGCCGATCGGAACCGCCCTGGCCGCGCCAGTCGAGGGTCGCAACGCCAAAGCCGCGGTCGGCAAGGTTGCGGATGGTCTCGAAATACTTTTCGATGCACTCGTTGCGGCCGGTCAGCACGACCACGGTGCCCTTCATCGGGCGGGCAACGGCGGGAAAGAGGCCATAACGGATCTTCTTGCCGTCGCGCGTGGTGAAGAAACCACCGGCCGCATTTTCCGGTAGCGGATTGCCCGGAATTTCGCGGAAGAAGGGAATTTCGTTAAGAAGGTCCGTCATTCGGCGCTGCGTTTGTGTGTCGCTGCCTGCATTGCGCAAGCTTTGGTAGGCATAGACGCCCATTCAGCAAAAGCAAAGGAATTCCGGACGCATTGGAGAGGCTGAACGAGGCAGCCAGCAAGTGAGGCCGAAAGCAGCTTGCGGCATGCTTCCGGCCCCCGTCGATCCGGGAGGAAGGGACGTTACACCCGGTCGGCCTCGTTGCGGTATCTCGCGCATGACCCCGAAAATCGCACCCGATTTTCGCTGTGAATCATGCGCAATCACAGTGTTACAGCGTTCCTTAGCGTGTCCCGGAGGACGCGCGACGCCGTAACCGCCGCCTGTTCCTTGATCCTGGAACGAGTCTAGCGCGACTTAGCTGAACGCCCGCCGAAGCCGCGGTTCATCTGCCGTTCATCGAGAAATCTTGAAATGCTTTCACGTGTTCCCCAAATGTCTGTTGCGGCCGCCAATGTCGGGGCCGCTGGCCTATCCGGAACGCCGTCACGGGTTTCGCACCGGCCATACGCAAACCTTGTTGCTCAACAGGAGAACACACTATGCGTCACGTTGATTTTTCCCCGCTCTATCGTTCGACCGTCGGTTTCGACCGGCTGTTCACCATGCTCGATTCGCTTGCGCAGCCTGAAAGTGCGCAGACCTATCCACCCTACAACATCGAGCGCACCGGTGAGGATTCCTATCGCATCTCGATGGCGGTCGCCGGCTTCTCGGACGACGAGCTCTCGATCGAGGCTCACCGCAACGTTCTGACCGTCAAGGGTGAGCGCAAGGAAGAGGGCAATGGCGAAGGCTCCGAACTGCTCTATCGCGGCATCGCCGGCAGGGCCTTTGAACGCCGCTTCCAGCTTGCCGATCACGTTGACGTCGTCGGCGCCTCGCTGAAGAACGGCCTGCTCTTCGTCGACCTCAAGCGTAATATTCCCGAGGAGCTGAAGCCCCGCAAGATCGCCATCACCGCGTCTTCGGCGAAGGCCAAGCAGATCGAGGCTAACACCGCCGCGTAAGCCGCGTCGCAAGACGACCTCAGGGACGAAGGGCGGCGCCTGGCGCCGCCCTTCTTGGTGGGTAAGGTGCCGCTATCCAGCAATTAGCTGGCCAAAGCGGTCGACCTCTTCGGCCGTGGTCGCAAAGCTGGTGACGAAACGGTAGAGTGCCTCGACCTCGTCGATATGGCCGTCGAAGCCATGCGGCTTGTGCCAGTCGTAGAAGGCGGCACCGGCTAATTGCACCCGTTCAGCCTCGGCCTTTTTCATCACCGCGAACACTTCGTTCGCTTGCGGCAGCCAGGCCAGGCGTGCCGACGGGAAATCCTCGATCAGTGCTGCAAGGCGCGCCGCCATGGCGTTGGCGTGCCGGGCCGTGTCGAGCCACAGGTCGTCCTTGAAATAGGCTTCGAACTGCGCGGCGACGAAGCGCGATTTCGAGAACAATTGCGCCGCGCGCTTGCGCAGGAAGGCCAGTTCCCTGGCGCGGTCGAGATCAAATAGCACGATAGCCTCGGCGCACCAGCAGCCGTTCTTGGTGCCGCCGAAAGAGAGGATGTCGACGCCGCGCTTCCAGGTCATCTCCGCCGGCGTCGTCTCGAGCGCGACCAGCGCATTGGCGAAGCGGGCGCCATCCATGTGCAGCGGCAGTTTGTGATGCTTGGCGATCGCCGAAATCCGGGCAATTTCGTTCAGTGTGTAGATGGTGCCGACTTCGGTCGACTGGGTGATCGACACAGCCATCGGGCGCCCGGAATGGACGATTTCAGGCGCGAACCGGCCCACCGCCCTGTCCAGGTTGTTCGGATCGATCTTGCCTAGCGCACCGTCGACGGGATAGAGCCGGGAGCCGCCGGTAAAGTATTCCGGCGCCCCGCATTCATCCTCGACGACATGCGACTCTCGATGGCAGAAGGAAATGCCGCCTGATTTGTTATAGGTGGTCAGCGACAGCGAATTGGCGGCGGTGCCGGTCGCCACGAAAAACACCGCGACCTCGCGCTCGAAAATTTCGTTGAAGCGCTGATAGACAGCCTGGTCGAGGGCGCCGTCGCCATAGGCGGTGGAGAAGCCGCCGGCGTGGGCGGACAGGCCCGCGGCGATGCTGGGATGGGCGCCTGCCCAATTGTCGGAAGCGAAATTCATGCGTTTGCCTGCGCTGGAAAAATCGATGCAACCTTGGCCGCTTTCGCATGCCGCTCGCAAGTGCCAAGCACCGGATAAGCAGTAAAGCCAGCGAGAGCGGAAAACAGGACATACGTTGGAAGGTTGCGTTTTGGCGTGGCCGCGCGTAATTTTCTGTCGCGAACAGCCCGAGATTGTTGTGAATCGGTCTTGTGCGCATCCGCGATTTCTGTCATAAAAATTTAGGACAGTAGTGCTGTCTTATTTTGTCGCGCAAAACAGGCTGGATTGGCGTATCTTTAGGTCACTCCTGCCGTTGCCGCGAGCGACAGGTAGACAGTCTGGCTCTGGCCTGTACGATTGCCGGATGCGAACCAGGCCTGCCTGGTTCGGCAAGGATTTCGCAAGACGTGCCGCAAGGATGAGAGGGAAGCTCATGCGCTTCCCGACGGAAACCAGCGCCCTAAGGGCGCGGAATGGAGGACAGGACGATGACGGAAGTGACGCCATCTGCGATGAACGGCCCGGCCGCGCAGACGAAAGCGCCAGCCGTCAAAAATCCGTCCCTGACCAAGATTGGGCGAACCCATACCGGCTTCGCCGCCCACGGCCTTTACGATCCGCGCAACGAGCACGATGCCTGCGGCGTCGGCTTCATCGTCAACATGAAGGGCGTGAAGTCGCATCAGATCGTCAAGGACGGCCTTGCGGTGCTCGAAAACCTGACGCATCGCGGCGCCGTCGGCGCTGATCCGCTGATGGGCGACGGCGCCGGCGTGCTGGTGCAGCTTCCCGACCGCTTCTTCCGCGAGGAAATGGCCAGCCAGGGCGTCGAATTGCCCAAGCCCGGCCACTATGCCGTCGGCCATGTGTTCATGCCGCGCGATCCGGAGCTTCAGGCGCATATCGAAGGCATCATCGCCGAGGTGGCGCACCTCGAAGGCCAGCCGCTGCTCGGCTTTCGCGATGTGCCGGTCGACAATTCATCGCTGTCAAAGGCGCCTGATATCGCTGCTTCCGAACCGGTCCAGCGGCAGGTGTTCCTGGGTCGTGGCGCCGAGATAGAGAGCGACGACGATTACGAGCGGCGGCTCTACATCCTGCGCAAGGTCATTTCCGGTCGTATCCACGAGGAGACCAAGGGCGTCGACAATGGCTTCTACGTCGTGTCGATGTCATCGCGGACCATTGTTTACAAGGGCATGTTCCTGGCCTATCAGGTCGGCGCCTATTACAAGGATCTGACCGATCCGCGTTTCGAGACGGCGCTGATCCTGGTCCACCAGCGTTTCTCGACCAACACCTTCCCGTCTTGGAAGCTAGCGCATCCCTATCGCATGGTCGCCCACAATGGCGAAATCAACACGCTGCGCGGCAACGTCAACTGGATGGCGGCGCGGCAGGCTTCGGTCGATTCCGAACTGTTCGGCAACGACATCTCCAAGCTGTGGCCGATCTCCTATGAGGGGCAGTCGGACACCGCATGTTTCGACAATGCGCTCGAATTCCTGACGCAGGGCGGCTACTCCCTAGCTCACGCGATGATGATGCTGATCCCGGAGGCCTGGGCCGGCAACAAGTTGATGGATCAGGATCGCAAGGCCTTTTACGAATATCACGCGGCCCTGATGGAGCCGTGGGATGGGCCGGCGGCGGTGGCCTTCACCGACGGCCGCCAGATCGGCGCCACTCTCGACCGCAATGGGCTGCGCCCGGCGCGCTACATCGTCACCGACGACGATCGCGTCATCATGGCCTCGGAAGCCGGCGTGCTGCCGGTGCCGGAGGAAAGGATCGTCAAGAAGTGGCGGCTGCAGCCCGGCCGCATGCTTTTGATCGACCTGGAGAAGGGCCGCATCGTTTCCGACGAGGAGATCAAGTCGGAGATCGCGACCAGGCATCCCTACAAGAGCTGGCTCGCCAACACCCAGCTCATCCTGGAAGACCTGAAGCCGGTCGAGCCGCGCGCATTGCGCAGGGACGTCAGCCTGCTCGATCGCCAGCAGGCGTTCGGCTACAGCCAGGAAGACACCAAGCTGTTGATGTCGCCGATGGCGACCACCGGCCAGGAAGCGGTCGGCTCAATGGGCACCGACACGCCGATTTCGGCGATGTCGGACAGATCGAAGCTGCTCTACACCTATTTCAAGCAGAACTTCGCCCAAGTCACCAACCCGCCGATCGACCCGATCCGCGAGGAACTGGTGATGAGCCTGGTGTCCTTCATCGGGCCGAGGCCGAACATCTTCGACCTCGTCGGCAATTCGCGTCGCAAGCGGCTCGAAGTGCGCCAGCCGATCCTGACCAATGGCGATCTCGAAAAGATCCGCTCCATCGGTCATACCGAGGACCGTTTCGACACCAAGACGATCGACATCACCTATGCTTCGAACGAAGGCGCAGCCGGCATGCAGGGCGCCATCGACCGGCTGTGCGAGCGCGCCGAGGCGGCGGTCGCCGGCGGCTACAACATCATCATCCTGTCCGACCGTCAGCTCGGGCCGGACCGCATCGCCATCCCGGCATTGCTGGCGACGGCGGCGGTCCACCATTATCTGATCCGCAAGGGCTTGCGCACCTCGGTGGGGCTCGTTGTCGAGTCCGGCGAACCACGCGAGGTGCATCACTTCTGCTGCCTTGCCGGCTATGGCGCCGAGGCGATCAATCCCTATCTCGCCTTCGACACGCTGCTCGACATGCATAAGCGCGGCGAGCTGCCGGCCGAGGTCGACGCCTATGAGGTTGTGTCCCGCTACATCAAGTCGATCGGCAAGGGCATTCTCAAGGTGATGTCGAAGATGGGCATCTCGACCTACCAGTCCTATTGCGGCGCGCAGATCTTCGACGCCATCGGGCTGAAGACCGATTTCGTGCAGAAGTATTTCACCGGCACCGCGACGCTGATCGAAGGCGTCGGGCTGGAAGAGATCGCGGCCGAGACGGTCAGCCGCCACGCCGACGGCTTCGGCAACGACCCGGTGTTGCGCAACAGCCTCGAGGTCGGCGGCGAATACATGTTCCGCATGCGCGGCGAAGCGCATATCTGGTCGCCCGATGCGGTGGCCACCCTGCAGCACGCCGTGCGCCAGGGGTCGTGGGAGACCTTCAAGGACTATTCCGCTCAAATCGACAGCGAGACGGCGCGGGCGCAGAGCATTCGCGGCCTGTTCAAGATCAGGCTCGCCGAAGAAACCGGGCGCAAGAAGGTCGCGCTCGACGAGGTCATGTCGGCGGCCGATATCGTCAAGCGGTTCTCGACCGGAGCGATGTCCTTCGGCTCGATCTCCAGGGAAGCGCACACCACGCTGGCGCGCGCCATGAACACCATCGGCGGCAAGTCGAACACCGGCGAGGGCGGCGAAGAGGCCGACCGCTACCTGCCGCTGCCGGGCGGCGGCAAGAACCCCGAGCGTTCGGCGATCAAGCAGGTCGCCTCCGGTCGGTTCGGCGTGACGGCGGAATATCTGGTGAATTCCGATGTGATGCAGATCAAAGTCGCGCAAGGCGCAAAGCCGGGCGAGGGCGGTCAGCTGCCTGGCCACAAGGTCGATGCCACCATTGCCAAGGTCAGGCATTCGACGCCCGGTGTCGGCCTGATCTCGCCGCCGCCGCATCACGACATCTACTCGATCGAGGATCTGGCGCAGCTCATCTACGACCTCAAGAACGTCAATCCGGCGGCTGATGTCTCGGTCAAGCTGGTCTCCGAAGTCGGTGTCGGCACGGTTGCGGCCGGCGTCGCCAAGGCGCGCGCCGATCACATCACCATTTCCGGCTATGACGGCGGCACCGGCGCATCGCCGCTGACCTCGCTCAAGCACGCCGGCAGCCCGTGGGAAATGGGCCTTGCCGAGACGCACCAGACGCTGGTGCTCAACGGCCTCAGGTCGCGCGTCGCGCTGCAGGTCGATGGCGGCCTGCGCACCGGCCGCGACGT
>NZ_RZSU01000042.1:45314-53540 GCF_003997585.1 Mesorhizobium sp. M5C.F.Cr.IN.023.01.1.1
AAAGCGGGCGCTGATCCAGCACTGGAAGGCGCGCGGGCTCGATTTCAGCAAGATGTTCTTCAAGCCGGATGCCCCGCATGAGGCGGTGCACTGGACCGAGCGGCAGAAGCATCCGATCGACGACGTGCTCGACCGCAAGCTGATCGAGTTGGCCAAGCCGGCGCTCGAAGCCAGGCAGCCGGTCAGCATCGAGCTGCCGATCCGCAATGTCGACCGTTCGACCGGCGCCATGCTGTCGGGCGAAGTGGCAAAGCGCTTCAGGCACAAGGGCCTGCGCGAGGACACGATCTCGGTGAAGCTCACCGGCACCGCCGGCCAGTCCTTCGGCGCCTTCCTGGCGCGTGGGGTTTCGTTCGAGCTGGTCGGTGCCGCCAACGACTACGTCGGCAAGGGCCTGTCGGGGGGACGCATCGTCATCCGCCCGCCTGAGAACACGAAGATCGTCGCAGCGGAGTCGATCATCGTCGGAAACACGGTGCTTTACGGCGCGACCGAGGGCGAGGCCTATTTCTGCGGCGTCGCCGGCGAGCGTTTTGCGGTTCGCAATTCGGGCGTCGCCGCCGTCGTCGAAGGTGTTGGCGATCATGGCTGCGAGTACATGACCGGCGGCATTGTCGTCGTCATCGGCCAGACCGGCCGCAACTTCGCCGCCGGCATGTCGGGCGGCGTCGCCTATGTGCTCGACGAGGTGGGTGATTTCGCCGAGCGCTGCAACATGGCGATGGTCGAACTGGAACCCGTTCCCGAAGAAGACGACCTGATGGAGAAACTGCTCCATCATGGCGGCGACCTCGATCACAAGGGCCGCGTCGACGTGTCCGGCGACATGACCAGCCATGATGAGGAGCGGCTCTATCAGCTGATCTCGAACCACGTCCATTACACGGGTTCGGTGCGCGGCCGCGAGATCCTCGACAACTGGGCGACTTTCCGGCCGAAATTCCGGAAGATCATGCCGGTCGAATACCGCCGCGCGCTGATCGAAATGGAACGCATGCGCATGGGCGTTGCGGCGGAATAGGTATTGGGATTGCCGGGAAGCAAAGCTTCCCGGTCGATGCCTTCATCAACAATCCTGGCCTCGGACTGAAGGTTGCCATGGCTGCCTTATGAGGTTAACGGGTGCGACGTCGAGCGCGCCATCTGGACAGCAGGGACTGGACTATGGGCAAGGTAACAGGATTTCTCGAGATCGACCGGCAGGTGCACAAGTACCAGCCGGCTTCCGACCGCATCCGGCATTTTCGCGAGTTCACGCTGCCGATGTCGGACAAGGAGGTCGAGAAACAGGCCGCGCGCTGTATGGATTGCGGCATCCCGTACTGCCACGGGCCGACCGGCTGCCCGGTCCACAACCAGATCCCGGATTGGAACGACCTCGTCTACAATGGCGACTGGGACAATGCGATCCGCAACCTGCACTCGACCAACAATTTCCCGGAATTCACCGGCCGCATCTGTCCGGCGCCTTGCGAGGAAGCCTGCACGCTCAACCTCGAGGACATTCCGGTCGCCATCAAGACGATTGAGCAGGCGATCGCCGACAAGGCCTATGAAACCGGTCATATCCGGCCCTATCCGCCGGAAAAGAAGACCGGCAAGCGCGTCGCCGTCATTGGCTCGGGGCCGGCCGGCATGGCGGCCGCCCAGCAGCTTGGCCGCGCCGGCCACGACGTTCACGTCTATGAGCGCGAGAGCCGGCCGGGTGGGCTGATGCGCTACGGCATCCCCGACTTCAAGATTGAGAAACACTACATCGACCGGCGCATCGAGCAGATGCAGGGCGAGGGTGTCAGCTTCCATTGTGGTATCAATGTCGGCGTCGACAAGCCGGTGGCGGAGCTACTCGGTGAATATGATGCGGTGCTCTATTGCGGGGGATCAGAAACACCGCGTCCGGCCAACATTCCCGGCGACGATCTCGACGGCGTGCATGACGCGATGCCTTATCTGGTGCAGCAGAACAAGCGCGTCGGCGGCGAGCCGATCCAGTCGGTGGCGTGGCCATCGCGCCCGATCGTCGCCGGCGGGCAGCATGTCGTCGTCGTCGGCGGCGGCGACACCGCCTCCGACTGCGTAGGCACCGCCTTCCGCCAGGGCGCCGTACGCGTCACCCAGCTCGACATCCGGCCGCAACCGCCGGAAAAGGAAGACAAGCTTTCGGTCTGGCCCTACTGGGCGACGAAGATGCGCACCTCGTCCTCGCAGGCCGAAGGCGCCGAGCGCGAGTTCCAGGTGGCGACGCTCGAATTCATCGGTGAGGACGGCGCGTTGACCGGCGTCAAATGCTGCGAGGTCGATGAAAAGCGCAAGCCGATCGCCGGCACGGAATTCGTCATCCGCGCGGATCTCGCCTTCATCGCCATCGGCTTTGCCGGGCCGGCCACCGTCGGACCGGTGTCGGAGCTGGATGGTCAGATGAAGATCGCCACCGACAGTCGCCGCTCGAAGAACGTCGAGGCCAATGACCGCGACTACAAGACCAGCGTCGAAAAGCTCTATGCGGCGGGCGATGTCCGCCGCGGTCAGTCGCTGGTCGTCTGGGCGATCCGCGAGGGCCGGCAAGCGGCGCGCTCGATCGACGAGGCGCTGATGGGATCGAGCGTGCTGCCGCGCTGAGGCTGTCTCGACCTACTTGCGCAGCCCTCTGAACACGCTTCTGCTCTTCCGGTGCCCCGGGGCAGGTTTACGGAGTGATCGCCGTGGTCGTTTCGGTTGCGGCCGCCGCAGGCTGTCCCCTGGGCGGCCAGGAAAAATCGTCGGCGCGGCCGGGCGAAGCAGCGGGCGCCTTGCCCTCGACGACGAGTTTTTGGCCGGACCCGTCCGCCTTTGCCGGCGCTGCGGCGCCGAGAAGTTCCGAACCGCCGTCGAGTGCCGGATCGCTGAGTAGCATCGGCACGGTGCGATCGACGGCCATCGGTGCAGGTGCCGGCGCCTCGACCGGGGCGCCCGCTGGCGCATAAGTTGCCGGTGTGCCCGTGGGCGCGGTCATTCCAAGGATCTTCATCAAGGGCTTTTCGGCATAGAAGGCGAGCTTGCGTTTGCCGGCTTTCGACACATAGATGCCGTCGTCGGTGCGCAGGCGCACCGGCTGGCCGTTGATATCAGGCCCGCTGGTGACAAAGGCGCCGTCCTCGTCGACGAAACCGTCCCAGATGTCGACGAATTCGCCGCCATGACTTTCGGCCGTCGTGCGATAGATGTCGTTGAAAGCCAGCATGTCTGAGGTCATCTTCGGCGCCTTGAATGCCGGCATGCCGACCCACAGATACGGCACCTTGGCCGATGCAATGGCCTTGCCGAACGCTTCGGTCCGGCGTTCGTATTCGTCGATCCAGGCCTCGGACCGCGGCTGTTCGCGTTCCCCGTTCACGCGCATTTGCTGCCGATCGTTGGAGCCCAGCATGACGATTACGGCCGCGGGCTTTTCGGTCTCGATCAGCGACTTGATCTGTTCGGGCCAGTTGTAGAAATCGTCACGCACGAAACCGGACGAACCGTTGCTGCGAACGACGATCCTGATCTTGGTGTTTTCGGCAAAGGCGGTGTCGAGACCTTCGGCGAGGCCGCTCGCCATGAAATCGCCGACCACCAGAACGGTGCGGGCATCCGGCGCTTTCTCGACAATCGGGGTTGCCGGCTCAGCCGGCCGGCGCGGCGCCGCGCGGGGCTTTCTTGCTTTTGACTTCCGTGGCCCGGCCCTCTGAATTTGTCGCGGCGGTTCCACCCGCTCGCTTCGGCGCAGAAACAACAAGTCGCGCAGCGACCAGCCACGCCTTTGTTCCTCCTGCGCCATGGCCGGCGTGTGAAAGACGGCGGCAGTGCTGACGGCCAGGACGGCAATAGCCAGAATCAGGATCGGCACGCGACTGAGGATTACCCAAATACGCGCTGCCGAAACCAATTACCCTCTCCATCCCTTAAGAGCGCCGGACTCTCGAACAAAACCGTGCCGCCGCTGTCTCCTAGTTGAGCATCGGATTTCCCCAGAAACCGGTTTGGGTCCGATGCTCCAGGTCGTCTCCCAAGGCGAGGCTAGTTCTGCCTGAGCCATTTGAGCACTTCCATGCTCGGATGTCCGTCCTGGGTCAAGCCAGCCTTCGCCTGGAAGGCCATGATGGCGGCTTTCGATCCCTCGCCGATCTTGCCGTCGAACTTGCCGTCATAATAGCCGTACTGGGAAAGCCGCTGCTGAAGCTCCTGCCGCTCCTCGAAGGAGAGCTTCGTGAAAGGCCGCTTCCAGTCCTGCACAAGCCCACCATGGCCGGCGATTTCGTCGGCAAGAAGGCCAACGGCAACTGCGTATTTGTCGGCATTGTTGTAGCGCTTGATGACCGAAAAATTCTTGATCATCAGGAAGGCCGGGCCGCCGCGGCCGCCTGGCACCTTCAGCGTGGCCTTCTCCGCACTATTCTTGAACGGCTTGCCGTTGACACGCGTGACACCCAGCGCTTGCCATTGCGACAGTGATTTCGATCCGGCCGGGAACTTTTTCCCCTCGGGAAGGGCGACTTCATAGCCCCAGGTCTTGCCGGCCTGCCAGCCGTTTTTCTTGAGCAGATTGGCGGCTGTTGCCAATGCATCGGGAATCGAATTCCAGATGTCGCGCTTGCCGTCGCCATCCATGTCGACCGCATAGGCCTGATAGCTGGTAGGAATGAACTGGGTATGGCCCATTGCGCCCGCCCATGAGCCGCTGAGGTGGCTTTTGTCGATATCGCCCCTTTGCAGGATTTTCAGCGCCGCGATCAACTGGGTGCGGGCAAATTTCGATCGTCTCGAGTCGGCATAGCCAAGCGTTGCCAGCGAACGCACGACATTGCGCATGACATCGTCGCGCTTGAGGATTTCGCCGTAGTTCGATTCCATAGACCAAATAGCCAGCAGGATATGACGGTCGACGCCGTATTTTGCCTCGATCCTGTCCAGCCACGGCTTCCACTTCCTGGCCATCTGCTGGCCGACAGCGACCGACTGGTCATGGACGCGGTTGTCGAAATAGTCCCAGGCGGGGGCGGTGAATTCGGGTTGATAACGCGCTTTTTCCAGCACGACCGGGTCGGCATCGCTGATGCCCTCGAATGCCCGGTCGTAAACGGCGCCGGAAACACCGCTCCGCACCGCGGTGGCGCGGAAGCTGGCCACCCATTGCCGGAAACCGGCGTCGGCAAAAGCCGATCCGGTGGGCATCAGCAAGGCAAGCGACAGGCTGGCGGCCGCAACGATGCTTGTGAAGCGCTTTGCGGCGTTGCGAACGGACATCTTTTCCTCCTTCTTCATCACAGGAAGATTATTCATCGCCGAACCGAGTTAGCATTTAGTTTACCATAGGTGCCGTTGGGAACAAAAAGGCGGGTTGGTGCTTTGCAGAATACAAATTTCTTCTGACCAGCCGTTCCATAATCCTCGATTCCGGCACGAAAATGTCTTGAAGCGGGATTGCCGAACAGGCTTAGAAGCGGATAATTGACAGCATGAAGAGAGTTCGCAAGGCAGTTTTCCCGGTCGCCGGTCTCGGCACGCGTTTTCTCCCGGCCACCAAGGCCATACCCAAGGAAATGCTGACCGTCGTCGACAGGCCAGTCATCCAGTATGTGGTCGACGAGGCACGCGAAGCCGGCATCGAGCATTTCATCTTCGTGACCGGCCGCAACAAGGCGGTCATCGAGGACCATTTCGACGTCCAGTTCGAACTCTATGACACGCTCGCCCAGCGCGGCAAGGACGACGAGCTCGCCCGCCTGCAGCGGCTGCAACCCTCGCCGGGCCAGACCAGCTTCACGCGCCAGCAGGTGCCGCTCGGCCTTGGCCATGCCGTCTGGTGTGCCCGCGAACTGGTCGGCGACGAGCCCTTCGCGCTGCTTTTGCCCGATATGATCATGCAGTCGGAAAAAAGCTGCATGAAGGAGATGGTCGAGCTTTATGCCGAGACCGGCAACAATATCGTCGCGGTTCAGGAATGCGACCCCGCCGAGGCTCATAAATACGGCATCGTCGGCCGCGGCGAGGATACGCATCACGGTTTCCGTATCACCGGCATGGTGGAGAAGCCGAAGACCGGCACGGCACCCTCCAATCTATACATCAACGGGCGCTACATCCTGCAACCGGAGATATTCACAATACTCGAGGGCCAGGAGAAGGGCGCCGGCAACGAGATCCAGCTCACCGATGCGATGCTGAAGCTGGAAAAGCAGCAGCCCTTTTATGGCTGCCACTACCAGGGGCGCACCTTCGATTGCGGATCGCCGGAAGGCTTTGTCGAGGCCAATGTCGCCTTCGCGCTGTGGCGCAGCGACATAAACGGACGCATGGCGGGCGTTATCCGCAAGCTTCTCGACGAGATGAAGCCGTCAGAGCAGCGGGGCGCGGCGTTTTAGGAAACCGCCCAATGTAGGCCGCGTTCAGGGTCTCGAAACCACCGTGCTCGCCACCGCCTGACCCGAATCTTGGCATACCTCCAACGGCTGTGCTTTACGGCTGCAGTGTCACCCCGACGAAGATGCTATGGGCAGTGTAGTCGCGGCCCTCCAGATTGCTGGTCTGTTTTTCAGTTCTGGCGCGGGTGATCAGTCCGGCATACCGGTTCAGCCACCATGTCAGTCCGGCCTCGGCGCTCAGCGTCAGATCATGGCCGTCCGACCCGATGTAGTCGCGCCAGTCCACGCCGAGAGCTGCGTTCCCGATCAGGTTGGCACGGATTTCCCGCTCGCCGGTGAGGCGGCCGGAGTAAAGGATGTCGCCGCTTTCGTTGACGGCGGTCGTGCCCTCGACGATCGTCTGCCCGGTGAGGCCGATCGTGGTGCCGCGTTCCGGCGACCATCTGAGGTCGGCATTCACCGTGGCACCCGAAATTGCCGGTAGGCGGTCGTCGTCGATCGCCTCCCGCAGCCAGCCGGCCGAGAATTCGCCGGCAAGCTTCTCGCCAAGATCGAGCTCGGCGCCGGCCCGAACGCCAAGCCGCGTCGAGGATCGTTCGAAACCATTGGTGTCGACGCGCAAATCATAGACCCGGCGGCCGATTTCGACTTCGGTGAAGGGAGTGATAGCGGGGGAAATCTCGTAGCCGGTGCGCAAAGTGGCGGTATAGAGCGTCGAATCGCGGTCTTTCTGCGACAGCGTGCCGCCCGTCGAAAGCTTGGCGTCGCCGTAAATGTCGTGTTCGACAGCGCCGGTCAGGGCGAAACGCATCTTGCCGGCATCCTTCTCGAGCGCAAGGCTGCCGTCAATGGTCTGGCGCACCGGCTGCTCGACGGTGCCTTCGATGACGACTGGCGATGAAGCCGATTCTGGCGCCGCCTCGTAACCGAGCTTGGCGATAGCGCGCAGATCGTTGTCGAGGTCGACATTGAGCGTGCCATCGACACGGCCCCGTGCCTCCTGAACCTCGTCGCCCGATATAGTCTTGAGAAAGGTGCCGTAGCCGTCGATGACAGCCGAATTCTCCCGCCAGTCGGAGATGGCATTGAAGCGCAGCGTCGTTTCCGACAGCAGGGCCGGCTTGCCTTCGCTGCTCGAATCGGCATTCGACGACGCCGTCAGGCCTTGCTCGATCGTCGGCCTGATCACAAAGGAGCCGAGTTTGATGCCGGTGGCAGCGAACGGATCGTCCTCGGCCCTCTTGTCCCGGCCTTCGATGGCTTCGGCGCGCTCAGCGCCCGGATCGAGCTGCTGCCTGTCGGCGGAATCAATGGTCACGGCACGGCGATTGGTGGCATCCTGGTCAGTTTCGCCGGTGTCCGTGTCATTCGTCGTGACTGCAGTCGCTGCGGTGGCTTGTGTCTCGGCGGCTTCGTCTTGATCGGCCGCGCCCTGCGTTGCGCTCGATGGCCGGCGCGTCGGGACGGGAGCGGGGGTGTCCGCAAACGGATCGTCGGTCGCCTCCGGCGGATCAAAAATGCTGCCAGTCGCGGGTGCCGTCTCGTCGTCCTGTACGGCGCCCGGGCTGGCCGGCTGATAGGTCGGCGCCGGCGCAGTGCTCTGGGTGGCTGCACCGGCCTGCGCCGTCTGATCCTCGGCGCTGGCCAGGCTCAATTGCCTGGTCTTGCGCTGCTGGTCGTCCAGAATCGCCGATTCCGAAACCTCGCCGCGCAGCTCGGTTACCTGGGCATAGGGCTGCGCAGGCCGCAGCAAGGCGAAGACGCTGGTCGCCAGCAGCAAGGCGCAGACCGCCTTGCCGTTTCGTCTTCTTTTCTTTTCAGGCTGGGCCCCGGACATTGCCACCAC
>NZ_RZSU01000043.1:0-52456 GCF_003997585.1 Mesorhizobium sp. M5C.F.Cr.IN.023.01.1.1
CCGAGAGAACCATCAAGGCGTTGTGGGACACGGTCGGCGCGGTCGTCGACCTCTTCACCACAGCCGAATGTGCCAACTACTTCAAAGCCGCAGGATATGAACCGGATTAAACAGGACGCGCTCTAGTGCCGACAATGCGGCCTGGTTCTTTTATACCAACTGAATGGTGCACCAGCGGACTAGCCACCTTACGCAAATTGTTCCTCTATCAACGCAGGAAATCGGCGTTTTTCTTATCCCTACGCGCATAAAGCCTGCCGCCTCGCATATCAGCCGGCGGCGCTGAACCTGTGCACAACCTTCTCGGGGATGGCGAATCCGGTCCTTCGAAGCCGTTTCGCCACAGCCTGCCGCAGAAAGTGATCGATCCTGCGGAAAACACTGCCCCTCACTTGGGTCTGTCGAGATAGACGATCTCGGCCCGCGACTGAGGCTCATCGGCCCAACCTTCCGAGACCATCGCCCTCGCTCGTGCCCGACGCTCAATAGCTTTGCCCACGCGAGGATATGCATATCGGAAGGATAGTGCCGCAAGCCGAGCCGCGCTTATCATTGATGCTGACGAAGCGTGGCCGCATCGTTAGGATGGGACAACGGCGAGAGGTGAGGGCGACGCCGCTTCCGTCTTAATGGAGGTTGTAGGTCGAGCCGCCATACTCCGGAGTTGCTGATCCGGATTGTACAAGTAGGCACCCCATTGGCGGATAGGCTCGTAGTCGGCGCGTCGGCCCCGCCGCGCCAGTCATTGGCGTAGGCCTAATAGGTGACCATCGGAGCAAGAAATGCGATTGGCGCGAAAGGCCGCCGGCGCTTTGGGAGGGCGTAGAAGGGCAGCCAGTCTTCGCCGTCACGATGGTCAGGTGAAACGCATAGGCGCCGCTGGGCATCCTCCGGGACGGTTCAGGTGAAATCAGGCTGCCATTCGCTATCATCGAGATCGCCGGCGTGGAAATGTTTGGCGGCGTAAACGCGCGGTGCGTTGCGCCAGCATACTTCGCGCCCGCTCCATTCGCGCCGATTTCCCGGGCCTCGGGCCGATCGAAAGAACGACGGCGTGGGCTCCCGCTACCTCGGCAACAGGGCAGCCGAGGGATCGATCACGCCCGGCCGGACCAGCAGCGTCCAGGTGCAAGCCGCTCGCGGATCCCTTGCGCGCCTGGTCTCAATGGTGCCGTAAGAACCGAGTCTGACCTCCTGCCGGCGCCCACCAAGGCTCTGATCGAGAAGATGCGACAAGTCCTCGAAGCGCATCCCTGGTCTGTGAGGATTCGGGTCGGCGCTTATAACGCGCAGCAGACGGGCGCGATATGGACCGGCTCGCGTAGGCTCACATGCCCAACGAATGTCTCGCCCGGGCGATGAGAGAAGCGATCGAGATAGCCGAGTGATCGGGATTTCGGTTGCGCACATGATTTCCTGCCTGCTGTTATGCTGGACGGGCTGTCGCTCGGGTGATTTTAAGTGTTCAAAGCGTCATTGTGGTCATCGCAGCGAGTTGGGCCGCAATCTGATCACACCGATGTCGTTCTCGATGGCGATCTCGGTCCCAAATGGCCTCGAGAGTTTCTGTAGACGCTCCAGAATGGTCTTCGCTTGCTCCTGATTTACGAGCCGTGGGCCGCCACGATTGGCAAACCTCTTCGAGTGACCGAGTTCAATCGGGTATAGTCGCAATTCGGCAAGCTGGTTCTGCTCGAACCGGCTGGCGGCGATGACGCTTTCCCAAAAAACCGTGTCTGAATGGCCTGCCATTTCGGCAACCTTCACCTCGGCATCCGTGTCGACCCGAGGGTCCTTGGCGTAGTCGCCGAATATGTCAGCACCCGGGGGGTCCCGAGGTCGTCCTGGAAGAAGTTTTCGAGGCTATAGCAGATCGGGCGGCCCTTGAAGATCTCGATGCCTCTCAATTGATGAGGTCCGTGCCCAATATAAGCGTCTGCCCCGGCATCGATTAGCCTATGAGCAAACGATTGTTCGTAGTCAGGCGGCTCCTGGCTCCAGTTCCCAGGCTCGTGACCATGGTTCGTGACGATGCAAAAACCGGAGAACTGCTTGCCCCGGTGAACATTCGTAAAATGTCGGCGACATCGCGCGCGTCTGTTTCGAAGCTGTATCCGACCTTGTCGCCCGCTTTATATGCCGTTCCGGCGAGCACGACCTTATTGGGATCTTCGGAGACAGGGATGTCGGTAGGCAAGGCAGAACTTATCAGCCTTACATGCTTGAGCATTTCGGGCGAAACCACGATGCTTTGCACCAAACGAAGGGCGTTCAGTCCTGGTCTGCCTGGGGCTTCACCGGCGGGGTCGCCCGCACGGGCCATCGGCTTGAATGTTGAAGCACATGACAGCAACGCCACGCGACCGCGTGCGGTCTCGAAGAAGCGCGCGGCGCTGGCTTGTGCGAGATTCTCGCCCACCCCCTGCATGGGTGATCCCGTTTTGATCGAGCACTCGGCTGGTCTCGCGCATGCCTTCAACGCCCGAGTCAAGCGAATGGTTGTTTGCGCGACCCAGGATGTTGAATCCCATCGCCTTTAAATCTGGGCCAACCTCCGGCAGGCTGAGGAGATATGCACCGCCGTACTCAGCCTGAGGACTTCCACAGAACGATCTGATATCGAAGATGTTGACTTCCAGGTTGCCAAACGTGACGCCAGCATCATGAAGGATCTTGACGACGCCACCGAAGCCAGGATCCTGAGATTTGGTCACCGACGTGACAGCATGAGGTCGCCAACTGCTACCATCGTGAAGCCATCTGCAATGTTCGTCGCAATCGAACCGACCACATCATGCCCAGCTGCAAGTCGGCCTGATGACCAACGTGCTCGTTTTCATAGATGCTCCTAGTCTAGCTTCTTCCTGCCGCACTCGGCATGTGATGGCGAACAGGAAGAGTTGCCCAGCGCAACGCGCTGGGCAACTAGCCCATTACGCCGAGTTCACACTATGTTCACGCTTCGAGCCAGCATTGCCTGAAGGCGTAGCCGTCCATCAGCGAACCGACCCGTCCGATGTAGCCGCCAACATTATCGGAGATCGCGTCAATGGATTGGTTGAACATGGGCACGATCGTTCCGCCCTCATCGCGAACGATGATTGCCATTTCTCGATAAAGGTTCTCCCGCTTGTCCTGGTCGAGTTCGCCGAGCGCCTCGATCAGCAGCTTATCGAACTTCTTATTGAAAAAGTGCGTATCGTTCCAGGGCGCCGTCGATAGATAGGCAGTCGAGTACATCATGCCCTGCGTCGCTCGCGCGCCCCAATTGGAGGCGCAGAAGGGCTGCTTGTTCCAGACATCCGACCAGTAGCCGTCTCCGGGAAGGCGTTTGACTTCGATTTGGATGCCTGCTTTAGCGGCGCTCGCCTGAAAGAGCTGCGCGGCGTCCACGGCGCCGGAAAAGCCAGCGTCTGACGTCCGGAGCAGAATTGGACCGCTGTGGCCCGACTTCTGATAATGGAACTCGGCCTTTTCAGGATCAAAGGTGCGCTGCTCGATACCCTCGGGGAAGAGGGGTTGGGACGCATTAACCGGAATGTCGTTGCCGACCGTTCCGTAGCCGCGGAGGACCTTGTCAACCATTTCCTGACGATCCACCGCGAGTTTGAGCGCCATCCTGAGATCGTTGTTGTTGAAGGGCGCAGTGTCGCAGAACATATTGAAAACGTATTGGCCGGAACCCGCCAGGGCCTCGATCTTCAGGTTGGGCACGCGCTTGACGAGATCGACGACCTTGGGTTCGACACGGTTAATCATCTGCACTTGGCCGCCCTGCAGCGCAGAGGCGCGGGCGGTGGAGTCATTGATAACGACGATCTCGACCTGATCGGCGAAGCCTTCCTTGTCTGACCTCCAGAAATTAGCGAAGCGCTCGCCGCCGTGGCGCACGCCTGGCTGGTTGACGGACACCTTATAGGGACCTGCGCCGATGCCTTCTGCCGGATGGTCCTTGCCGCCGTTGGGCTGGATGACGAGATGATAATCTGACATCAGGTAAGGGAACTCGGCATTTGGGTTCTTTAGGGTGATGACGACGTCGCGGCCATCGGCCTTGAGGTTCTCAATGCCGGCCAAGATACCCATTGCGCCGGAATGCGAGTCGTTACTGGAGTGGCGTTCCAGCGTTGCCACAACGTCTTCCGCTGTCACGGTCTTGCCATTGTGGAACTCGACGTCCTGACGGATCTTGAAGGTCCACACTTTGGCGTCTTTGGATGAACCGATTTCCTCGGCGATTCGATGCTCCAGACCGCCGTCCGACGTCTGCGCCACAAGATACTCGCCCCAGCATTTTGCGAAGTATGACATAACCTCGATGATTGTCGCGGGATCTAGATTGTCCGTCGCTTCCCCGCCGTTGAGGCCAGCTTTCAAAATCCCGCCTCTTTTCGGCGTCTGTGCCAGCGCGGCGCCGGCAAGAAGCGAGTTGGCGAAGGTGGCACTGACGCCGAGGGCCGTTGCACGGCCGAGAAATTCACGCCGGCTCAACCGCCCCACAGCAACGCGTCCGCTTAGATAGTCGAGTTCCTGTAACATTAACATGCTCCCTATTTTTGTTTTGTTCCCTCAGGACCGAGAATGCGACTTTTGATGTGCGCATCGTCTCGCCGATTGTTTGATGCGGGCAGCTTTGTGTCAAATTCAGTGTGTGTATCGTCACCATCTAGCAGCGAGATGGGCGGGACAATGCCGCAAAAAGAACGACTCGGCTTGAAGCGTGCGGACCGTGTCCCCCTCCGCGAAATTTGGCAGTGATTATGCATGCGATGCTGCGAATGAACTGGCTGTCCCACCCCCACGGAGGAATGCCCGCCGCTGTGGGATCCTGCACACGCTCGCCTACGACAATTTCCTCAGGCCATTCAACCGATGCGTTTTCGACAAGTGGCTGAGTTCATCCCCCGAAGCGGGAAGCCCCGCATCTTTTTAGAGCTTTCTGGAAATTGTCTTGATGGTTAGGTCATCGGTCGGCCGCCGGCGTCGATCACTCCGGATCATAAAGGGTGAGCTGTCTGGGGCCTCTACCTCGGCTTGTCGAGGCCAGCCTTTCTGTCGAGGCAGTATGTCAGGATCGGCAGCAGCAAGCCGATCGGGTTGTTGAAGTCGAGTAGCCGCTTCCAGCTTTCGATGGTGAGATTGATGGCAGCATAGAACACGGTTGGGGGCGATGCCGCCGCTGGGCTTGGTGGCGGATGGAGCACAGATCTTGCGGTCTGTCGGTTGTGCCCTGGCGACTCACGTAAACACGGCGTAATCAGTTGCAGAGCCTTGGCCAGGACGTTGCGCGGCAACTCCTGAGCGGGCGCATCCAGTCTTGCGGATTCGGGAACTGCGGCTCGGTGATCGCTGCCGTTACGAACGAACCGATCCAGCGCCGACATAGTCCGCACCAGGGGCGGGGGTTGACAGCCATGGAAGTGCGGCACCCACATGCTTAGCTCAAGGGCCACCCACGCGCGATCCACACAGACGCAAGTCATCTAGACGGTTTCGATTCCCAGACATCGAGCCACCCGCCCCCTCCACGATCGCGCATCGATGTACCGATGACACAGCTGAGCAAGAAGCACTTGGGTGATTCCAAGCGGGGAGCAACCGTAGGTGCCGATCCGCCCGGTGGACTACGGCCGGGAAGCGATCCAAGACAGTGTGTCGTAACCGTCCTTGCGTCGTGCTCATGCAGGGCGAAATGCCCGCCAGATAAAAGAGTCCACGAAACACTGGCGTTGCAGACCTACTGAAAAGATTGCGACCTTGTCCTCTTATTTTTGGCCGCGGACCAACCCCGGAATTTGTAAAGCCTCGGTTTAGGTGGTCAATTCCCCGCACTCTCCATGCGGCGCCCGTCGATCGCATGCTCCAGCCACCCGACTTCCATTTCAGGCACGGAAGATAGCAGGAGGTCGGTATACGCGTCGAACGGCGGTGTTAGCACCTGCGTCTTCGAGCCGTAGCGGACCACCTCTCCGCGATACATCACCGCGATCGAATCCGCGATCGCCTTCACAGTCGCGAGGTCGTGCGTGATGAAAAGGTAGGCGACGTCCTCAATCTTCTGCAGACGAAGCAACAGTTTTAGGATTCCGTCTGCCACCAGCGGGTCGAGAGCGCTCGTCACCTCGTCGCAGATGATGAGCTTCGGCTTGGCCGCCAGCGCGCGGGCGATGCAGACTCTCTGCTTTTGCCCGCCTGAAAGCTCAGCCGGATACCGGTCGATGAAGCCCTTGCCCATCTCGATCTCGTCGAGCAGTTCGGCGGTTCGGGCATCGCGCTCCTTTCCTCGCATGCCAAAATAGAATTCGAGCGGCCGGCCGATAATGGTACGAACCGTCTGGCGCGGATTCATCGCCACGTCCGCCATTTGATAGATCATCTGCAATTCGCGCAAATCGTCCTTCGAGCGGTCGGCAAGCCTGGGCGTGAGCGTGCGGTCGGCGAAGGTGATGCTGCCGGCGATCGGCGGCAGCAAGCCCGTGATGACGCGGGCGAGTGTGGATTTTCCGGAGCCCGACTCGCCAACTACAGCGAGCGTTTGGCCGTGATGGACATTAACCGAGACGTCCTGAAGAACCTTCACAGCACCGCCGCCATAGGCAGCCGTGACGTGCTCGACAGAGAGCAGCGGCATCGGCGTAGGTCCCTTCTCCTCATGCTCGATCGAGCGCACCGAAACCAATGCCTTGGTGTAGTCCATGCGCGGTGCCTCGATGATCTGCCGAGTTTCGCCATGCTCCACCGTCCTACCATCCCGCAGCACCATGATCTCGTCCGAGACCTGGGCCACCACCGCAAGGTCGTGGGTGATGTAGAGCGCCGCGACGCCTGTGTCGCGGATAGCATCCTTGATGGCTGCCAGCACGTCGATTTGCGTCGTCACGTCGAGTGCTGTGGTAGGCTCGTCGAATACGATCAGGTCGGGTTCGGAGCACAACGCCATCGCAGTCATCACGCGCTGCAATTGGCCGCCAGACACCTGATGTGGATAGCGGAAGCCGATGCCTTTGGGATCGGGCAAGCGCAGTTTCGTGAACAGCGCCAGCGCGCGCTTCTCCGCCTCTGCCTTGGTGGCGACGCCGTGCAGAAGCGCTGCTTCCACCACTTGGTCCATGAGCCGGTGCGCCGGGTTGAAAGCGGCAGCAGCCGACTGCGCGACATAGCAGACCTCGCTCCCGCGCACCCTGCGTAAATCCCGGACGCCGCCCTTGAGGATGTCGCGGCCGTTCAGGAATACCTCGCCGCCGGTGATACGGACGCCGCCGCGGCCATAGCCCATTGCGGCAAGGCCGATGGTCGACTTTCCGGCGCCGGATTCACCGATCAGCCCCAGTACCTTGCCCCGCTTCAATAGCAGCGAGACTCCGTCCACGATGGTCACGTCGCGCGGCTTCTCGCCAGGAGAATAGACGGTCGCCTCGACCTTAAGATTGCGGATGTCGAGCAGAGCGCTGTTTTCGCGCCGCGGCTTTGCGTGCACCTTAACCATTATTCCCGTCCTCCCTTGAGGCTGGAGGTGCGGGTAAGCACCCAGTCGGCTACCAGGTTGACGGAGATTGACAGCATCGCGATCGCAGCGGCCGGGATGAGGGCGGCAGGTATCCCGAAGACAATGCCGTCCTTATTTTCTTTCACCATGCCGCCCCAATCGGCCTCCGGCGGTTGCACGCCGAGCCCGAGGAACGAGAGCGCCGAGAGGAACAGCACCGAAAAGATGAAACGCAGGCCGAGTTCCGCCACCAGCGGCGACAGCGCGTTGGGCAGGATCTCGCAGAAAATAATCCAGCCGAGACTCTCGCCGCGCAACTTAGCTGCTTCGACGAAGTCCATTGCGTTGATGTCGGCCGCAACGGCGCGCGAGAGGCGATAAACGCGTGTCGAACTCAGAACCCCCATGACGAGAATAAGCGTCACGTTATTCGAGGGCAGCACTGACAGCACGACGAGGCCGAATATCAGCGTCGGTATCGCCATCAAGAGGTCGACGAAGCGCGACATCAGCGTGTCGACCAGACCGCCAACGACCGCCGCCATGAAGCCGAGGATGGCGCCGAGCGAGAAAGACAAGGCGGTGGCCATGGCGGCGATGAAGATGGTGGTGCGGGCGCCATAGACCATGCGCGAGAGCAGGTCTCGCCCCAGATTGTCGGTCCCCAGCCAGTGCGTGGACGACATCGGCTCCCAGATGTCGCCGATGATCTGGCTCATTCCAAAAGGTGCAATCAGCGGGGCGAAAAGGGCGCAGAGGAGGAACAGCGCGGTGAGGATGAGGCCGATGCCGGCACTGACGGTGAGATTCTTTGAGTCGAACATAGCCGTCCTACTTCGGATGCCGCAGGCGCGGGTTGGCAAGGATCGCGCCGACGTCCGCGACGATGTTGAGCCCAATGTACACGGCAGCAAAGATGAGACCGACCGCTTGGACCACCGGCACGTCGCGCTTGACGACGTGGTCGACCAGATATTGCCCCATGCCCGGATAGACGAAGATCACCTCGACAACGACGACGCCTACCACGAGAAAGGCCAAGTTGAGCATGACGACGTTGATGATGGGCGCGATGGCGTTCGGGAGGGCGTGCTTGCGGATGATGTCGAAGGCGGAAAGGCCCTTAAGCTCAGCCGTCTCGATGTACGCCGATTGCATCACATTCAGGATGGCGGCACGCGTCATGCGCATCATGTGCGCCAGTACGACAAACACCAGAGCCGTTGCCGGCAGCACGATCGCCTTCAGCTTCTCCAGGAAAGGCATGCCGTCATAGACGGTCGAGATCGACGGGAACCACTGCAGCTTCACGGCAAGGAATAAAATAAGCAAATAGCCGATGAAGAATTCAGGCAGCGATGTTGAAGCCAGCGCAAAACCCGAAATGGTCTTATCGATAGGGCCATTGCGGTAGCGCACCGCCAGCAGCCCAAGGACGATGGCGAGTGGAACTGACACCACGGCAGCCCAGAAGGCGAGGAACAGCGTGTTCCACAGCCGTGGCATCAGGGTCGCCGTGATCTCCTGTCGCGTGGTGAGCGCGGTACCGAGATCGCCGGTCAAAACCCCGCCCAGCCAGTGGAAGTAGCGCACATAGGCAGGGTCGTTCAGCCCAAGCTCCCGGCGCAGATTGGCGACCGCCTCGGGCGTGGCCGCCTGACCGAGGATCGACTGCGCCACGTCGCCTGGAAGGATCTGGGTGCCCGCGAAGATCAGCACGGAGACGGCGAATAGGAGGAGAATGCCCAGCGCGACGCGCTGGGCAACCAGCCTCAGAACTGGCGAGCCCATAAGCACCATGTTCATGCTTCGAGCCAACACTGCGTCAAGGCGTAGCCGTTCATCAGCGAGTCGACCCGTCCGACGTATCCGCCAACCTGGTCGGAGATCGCATCGATGAACTGGTTGAACATCGGCACGATCGTCCCGCCCTCATCGCGAACGATGATGGCCATCTCGCGATAGAGGTTCTTGCGCTTGTCCTGGTCGAGTTCGCCGAGCGCTTCGCTGAGCAGCTTATCGAACCGTTCATTAGTGAAGTGCGTGTCGTTCCAGGGTGCCGTCGACCGGTAGGTGGTCGAGTACATCCACCCCTGCGTCGCGCGCCCCCTCCAGTTGGACGCGCAGAAGGGCTGCTTATTCCACACTTCCGACCAGTAGCCATCTCCCGGCTCGCGCTTGACCTCGACGGCGATGCCGGCCTTGGCCGCGCTCTGCTGGAAGAGCTGCGCTGCGTCCACAGCACCGGCAAAGGCAACATCGGAGGCCCTCAGCAGGATCGACCCGCTGTGGCCCGACTTCTGATAATGGAACTTGGCTTTATCCGGATCGAAGGCGCGCTGCTCAATACCCTCGGGGAAGAGCGGATAGGCTGCATTAATCGGGAAGTCGTTGCCGACGGTGCCGTAGCCGCGCAGGATCTTGTCGACCATCTCCTCCCGATCCACCGCGAGCTTGAGCGCCATCCTCAGATCATTGTTGTCGAAGGGAGGCGTGTCGCAGAACATGTTGAAAACATAGTGGCCGGGACCCGGCAGGGCCTCGACCTTCAGGTTGGGCGCGCGCTTGATGAGATCGATGACCTTGGTTTCGACCTTGTTGATCATATGCACCTGGCCGCCCTGCAGCGCGGAAACTCGGGCTGTGGTGTCATTGATGACAACGATCTCGACCTGGTCGGCGAAGCCCATCTTGTCGGACTGCCAGAAATTGGCGAAGCGCTCGCCGCCGTGGCGGACGCCGGGCTGGTTGACGGTTACCTTGTAGGGACCTGCGCTGATGCCTTCGGCCGGATTGTCCTTGCCACCGTTGGGCTGGATGACGAGATGATAGTCCGCCATGAGGTAGGGGAGCTCGGCGTTCGGCTCCTTGAGGGTGATGACGACGTCGCGGCCATCGGCCTTGAGGCTGTCGATGCCGGCCAAGATGCCCAGCGCGCCGGATTGCGATTTCTTGTTGGAATGGCGTTCCAGCGTCGCCACAACGTCTTCCGCGGTCACGGTCTTGCCATTGTGGAACTCGACGTCCTGACGAATCTTGAAGGTCCACACTTTGGCGTCTTTGGATGAGCCGATCTCCTCGGCAATGCGAGGCTCCAGTCCGCCGTCCGACGTGAGCGCCACGAGGTACTCGCCCCAGCATTTGCCGAAGTAGGACATCAATTCGATGAACTTCGCCGGGTCGAGGTTGTCCGTCGCCGCCCCGCCTACGATGCCGGCTTTCAGAATGCCGCCTTTTTTTGGCGTCTGCGCCATGGACGCGCCGGCAAGAAGAGAATTGGCGAAGGCAGCACTGACGCCGAGCGCCGTCGCACGGCCGAGAAATTCACGTCGGCTCAGCCGGCCCGCAGCTAAACCGCGGCTTAGATTGTCGAGTTCCTGCGACATTGATTAGCTCCTCTATGTTTGACTCTGTTCCCGGGTACAGAAAGTGCGGTTTTTTGTTTTGGTAATGATACATTTGCGTTTGCGCCGCTTTATGCAGAATCCTTCGGTGTTCCGGTACGGAAACTGCGTTTTCATGGTCTCAATGCAGAATTCCGGCGACCAAAGGGAGATCTGCTCTGTGGCATCAAGCTAAGGCGCGCGGTGGATGTTCGGACAGTGATTGGCGGGCCGAGGGCCGAGCTATTGCTCCCACGCAGCAAGCGCCGGCTGCTCCACGACGGAGCTAACCTGATAGGTTGCAGTTCAGATTGCGAGCAGGACTGGTCGGCGTGGCGAGGAGGGCGCTGATCGAGCAGGCCGTCTGACAAAGCCGAAGCCTCACGCGCTACGACAGGGGGGTGCCGGAGTCCTTGATAGCTTACCGATAAACGACGCTCGCCCGGCCGCCTCGCCGGCGTCGTGCATTGGGATCTGCAGGTACCCTGCACAATCGACTGCTGGCGCGGCTCAACGCACTTGGGCAATAGAGGTTGAGACGCTTTCATTGTCTCAGCGTTTGCTTACGGAAAAGGATCCCCAGTCTGCTGTTCGATGGGTGAATTGCCCGCAATCCAGGCGACAGTCCCGCCGGGAACTACGACCTGGCTGTAGAGATACCCGAAAATAACACCGGAGGCGCTTGCCTTCAAAGAACTCCGGTCGCCTGACGCAGGATCGAGAATTGTCCCAATCTCTTCGCCGGCCTGCACATGGTCACCGGGGGTCTTCGAGAAAATGACAATCCCAGGGGCACTGGCTCGCACGTAGTCAACGCAGTCGAGCGTCGTGTGGCACGTGACAACTTGCGACGGCGGCTGCGTCGCTCCCTCCAGAAGGCCAACTGCCTCCATGAAGCCAATCAACCCTCGCGCGTCTTCGATCGCAACATCGTCGCGAAGACCCTTTGACCCGCGATACTCGAGCGTGGCCGACAAGCACTCAGTTATCGAGACGTCCGGAAGAACTTCCTGTGCTGCGCGCCACGGCAGAAGGCATGCTGTAGGAAAATCTGTAAGCTCGGGAACGCCGCCGATCGTGGCCAAGCTGCCGATGTAGCGCGACAACAGGTCTGCGGCAGGATGGTCGGGATTGGAAACGTATGCATAAAGGACCGCTTCGTCGGCGCAATGAACGTCCAATACAAAATCGGCGTCAACAGCGAGCCTGAGAAGCACCTGCTTCAGGCTATCAAGCTCGTTTTTTGGAACGAGTGCGGAGACCGCCTTCAGCATTGCACGTTTGACAGCCTCCCCATTCATAGCGAGCCCCTCGCTTCGGAGAGCTGCGAATTGCGCCCCCAGCAGAGGGGTCAGGTCCGGAAAATTGCGGTTGAAATTACCCCCCAGCCCCAAGTCAGCCCGGCCAGCATGATACCCTTGGATTCTCTGAGATAAACCAATCGGATTGGCACATGGGACTATGATGATCTCTCCGTTCGGCTCACCCTCTCTTTCTTGGAGCAGTCTCACAAGATGGCTGAGGATCACCATCCCCGGGAGTTCGTCAGCATGGAGGCCCGCCTGCAAGTAAATTTTTGGGCCTGGGCGACCAACTCCGAAACGGTGGACGGTAACCTGACGCCGAGTACCGATCGACGAGGGGAAAAGGGCGATATCTTCTACAACAGAATGCATACCGATCTCGTTGTGTTGGCCGGAGGTGACCTGGGGAACCCCCGCGCATTGGCTGCAATGCCCTGCTTCATGCGAGCTAATGTGGCAAGAATATTTTACAGATGGCGTGCATCTAACTTCTATATTGCAAAAAAATTTTACTTGGCTGCCTCCCATCTCAAAGTAGCCATCTCTTCGCATTCTTCGCAGGGTGAACTGGTCCAGGGCGCTGCTCGAAGGCCCAATGTCAATGACCGTGGAATCGGGACCCCGCATTTTCGCGCAAAAGGGACCCCGGTTTTGGGGCGGTGAAGGGCACGCCGATGAGCGCCCGATCAGGCGGAGCTGGTCGGGGTTGCACAGCCTGATCGGGCGCGGCTGATTGGCTTTAGATTCCATGAGGGGTGAACCTGCGACCGGCGATCTGCAAGGGTGCAGCTTCACAGAAGCTGCTCACTCCAGGGGGTCATTGTGGTCACTACCCATTTTCAAACCGAAACGCCCACTGCAATTCGAACCGATCTCGGTGCGATTTTCGTCTCGTTGGAGTTGAGCCGGTCTACTTGGTTGGTCACATCACTGTCGCCGGGTGGCGGGGAAAGGATGTCGAACCATGCCGTGGCGGGCGGCAACGTCAGTGAATTGCTGGCTCGATTTACTCATCTCCAAGAGAAGGCTCGTTCGCGATCTGGACGGTTGTTCCCAATCGTGACGATCCAAGAGGAGGGCCTCGACGGCTTCTGGATTGATCGTGTGCTGGAAACCAACGGCATTGAAAGCTACGTGGTCGACGCTGCTTCGATTGCAGCGTCTCGCCGCCGGAAACGAGCAAAGACTGACAAGATCGACGGCGAGGCGCTCGTGCGCGCGCTACTCGCCTTCAAGCGTGGTGAACCTCGTGTCTGTGCCATGGTCAAGGCGCCAGGCCCGGAAGAAGAGGATCGGCGACGCATTTGCCGCGAACGTAGGGTGCTGATCGCGGAAAGGGTCGAGCACGTCAACCGCATCAAGGGGCTGCTCTTCGCGCAAGGCATCGGCGGCTATCAGCCACTGAGAAAAGATCGTCGCAGACAACTGGAAGACCTTCGAACTGGCGGCCGAGTGCTGCCGCCACATCTCAGGGCCCAGATTTGCCGTGTACTCGATCGGCTGGAACTGCTGCTCGATCACCTTGCAGTCGTTGAGCGTGAGCGTGATGCCTTGGTGGAAAGGGTTGAATGCGAAGCCAAAGCCCCGGAACCGGCAACAATGCTATGTGCAATCAAAGGCGTCGGCCCGGAGGTAGCTGCAGTCCTTTGGACCGAAGGCTTGTGTCGGCAATTTGATAATCGTCGACAGGTCGCGGCATACGCCGGCCTGGCGCCGACGCCTTGGCAGAGCGGAACCATCGATCGAGAACAAGGCGTGTCGAAAGCAGGCAACCCGCGGCTGCGAACAACAATGATTCAGTTGGCCTGGCTGTGGCTCCGCAACCAACCGTCATCTGCCTTGAGCAGATGGTTTATTGATCGCGTCCAGTCGAATGGCGGGCGGCACAAGAAAAGCACGATCGTTGCGCTGGCCCGAAAGCTGCTGGTCGCTCTCTGGAAATATGTCACCTTCGGCATTGTCATCGACGGCGCAGTGCTGAAGTCGGCCTAAGCTCTCACGGAGACACAATCGCGTAATCTTCCAGGACTGATCAATCCTGCCGGATCCAGGTGGGCGAACCGGCTCAAAGTCTGGCTTCAGATGCCGTGCTTTAGAATGGTCCCGTCCTCCTGAGCCTTTTGCCGCAACGCAAGCGGAATGATGGTGCAGCCGCAAGTACGGCGACCGTATGTGCGTTTGAACCGGCCGAGGAGAGCCGCGTCATGCGAAAGGCTCAGACCATGGAATCTGACGACCGGGAAGGAAACAATCCATGTCTTGACGCGCTAATCCTCATGTGAGCTTTGAGAGCGGCTCTTGAAGCGCCAGGAGTCGTTTCCGGTCTCGACGATCTCGCAATGATGCGTAAGGCGATCGAGCAGCGCGGTGGTTATCTTGGCATCACCGAAGACGCTCGGCCATTCGCCGAAGGCAAGATTGGTGGTGATGATGACGCTGGTGCGCTCGTAGAGCTTGGAGACGAGATGGAAGAGCAACTGCCCGCCGGCCTGGGCGAAGGGAAGATAGCCGAGTTCATCGAACACGACGAAGTCGAGCCGAGTGAGATGGTCGGCGATACGTCCCTGTCGGCCGGCACGGGTCTCGGTCTCGAGCCTGTTGACCAGGTCGACGACATTGAAGAAGCGCCCGCGTGCACCGTTGCGGATCAGTGCCCGGGCAATGGCGATCGCCAGATGCGACTTGCCCGTGCCGGTGCCGCCGACCAGGACGACGTTGCGCTGATCGGCAACGAAGGCGCCGCCGGCGAGATCACGGATCAGACTCTCGTTGACTGGCGTCCCGGTGAAGTCGAAGTCGTCGATGTCTTTCGCCAGCGGCAGCTTGGCGACGGTGAGCTGGTATTTGATGGAGCGCGCCTGCTTCTCCGATATCTCAGCCTGCAGCAGATCGCCGACGATCCTCGGCGGCTCGTGCTGCCGCTTGATGGCGACGCCCATGATCTCGTCATAGGCCGATCGCATCCCGTAGAGCTTCAGCGCTCCCATCAGTTCCAGCACTTCGGTGCGTTCCATGGCTGTTTGTCCTCCTGAGACTGTCATAGCGGGCGCAGTCGGCGATCGGCTCGTGAGCCAGCTTCAGCGCCTGTGGAATGGAAAGGATCGTGCCCGGCGCCGGATCGCGGCTGCGGGCCAGGATGTTGAGGATCACCGCCGCCGATGAGACACCATGATCGAGGGCTTCCTGACAGGCGCTCTCGACCGCGCTCAATCCGTCGGTCAGAACGCAGGTGAGGATCGACACCATCTGCCGGTCGCCGTCATCGGCAGCGTTGAGCTTGCGGCGCACCTTCTCCATGGCTGACGGCAGAACCCAGGCCCGGAACGGCGCGCCGTTGCGTAGTCCGCCAGGCTTGCGGGCCAGAACCGGCACGTAGTGCCAGGGATCGTAGACGACCTCGTTGCGGCCAAAGGAGCGAACGTGTTCTCCCACGACCACGCCATCCTGGCGGATGACGATGCGGTCGGCATAAGCATGGATCTAGACGGGCCGACCGACGGCACTCGACAGCACCGAGTATTTGTTGTTGTCGAAGCGCACCGTGCAGGTCTTCGACACCGACGCGGGAATGCAATGGTAGCCGTCGAAGCGACCCGCATAGGGAATGAAGCTGGCGCGTTCTTCTTCGAGTACGTCCCAGATCGTGCGCTCACCCTGTTCGGGATGCCGACGCGCCTTGGCATTAGGCAACGCATTTGTCGGCCAGCCAGCCGTTGAGATCCTCCAACGTCTTGAAGCGCAGCCTCGGTGTGAAGAAGCGCTCGCGCACCAGCCCGACCTGGTTCTCGAGTTGCCCCTTCTCCCAGCCGGCCGCCGGTGTGCAGGCCTCCGGCTCGACAAGGTAATGCCCGCACATCTGCGCAAAGCGGCGGTTGTAGCGGCGATCCCTGCCGATGAAGCGTCCACCGCCGTCTTCATGTTGTCGTAGATGCCGCGCGTGCAGGCGCCACGGAAAAAGGCGAACGCCCGGTCATGCGCGTCGAACACCATCTCCTGCGTCTGGCGCGGATAGGCCCTCACGAAGAACATGCGGCTGTGGCAGAGCCGCATGTGCGCGACCTTCACTGTCACCGTCACGCCGTCGAGCAGGACGATCTCGGTGACTCCAGTCGAACTGGTAGGCCTCGCCAGGTGCAAAACTAAGCGGAATGTAGGCCTCGGCCGCGGCGCTGCCGCGTTGCTCATCCCAGTCCTGCGCATGCCGCCACACCGAACTGTAGCTGCCGTCATAGCCGAGGCCGCGAAGCTCCTCGAAGATCCGGATCAGCGTCAGCCGCTCACGCTGCGGTTTGGCCGCGTTTGCCGACAGCAGCAGATCCAGCTTCTCACGCCAGGCTCCCATCCGGGGATAAGGCTGATGCTTGCGCTCCTAGCGGAACTCCGTCTCGCTCGAACGCAGGACCTTGCGCACCACCTTCCGGGAGATTCCCAGTTCCCGGCGTGCGGCAATCAAAGTGAGAGCGCAGCGTCAATCAGGATGAGAATGCCGCCGGCGGCGTTCCTTTCGGAGCGTGTCTGGTGTTCGCGGCCGACCGGGTATGCCGGTGGTTTTTCCGTTTGGAGGAATCACTTTGTGCCCGGCCGCCACGTAACCGATCACCAGATGAGGCTTTTCATGAAGTTCCGGCAGACCCATACGACGGCCGTCGCGGCGGCGAAGGCGTCGATCAGCACGGCCACGGCCTATCGCATCGAGAAGGATTCGAGGCTGCCCTCGCAGAGGAAGGTTCCGCGACAACGGCGCCGCCCCGATCCGCTCGCCGACATTTTTGAGGCCGAGATCGTTCCGCTGCTGCGGACCGCGCCCGGCATCCGACCGGTCGCCATCTTCGAGGAGATGCTGCGGCGTCATCCCGAGCTGGGCAACGCCATTCGCCGCACGATCGAGCGTCGCGTCCGATCCTGGCGCGCTGTCCATGGCGAGGAACAGGAAGTCATCTTCCGGCAAGCGCACGAACCCGGCCGCCTCGGCCTGTCGGATTTCACCGATATGGGCAGCGCTGGCGTCACCATCGCCGGACAGCCGCTCGATCACCGTCTCTACCATTTCCGACTCGCCTATTCCGGCTTCGAGCATGCCCATGTCGTGCTCGGCGGCGAGAGCTTCGTTGCGCTCGCTGAAGGCCCTGCAGAACGCACTCTGGTTGCTCGGCGGGGTACCGCGCGAGCACCGCAGCGACAGCCTGTCGGCGGCGTTCCGCAACCTGGACAAGGATGCCCGCGCGGACCTGACGCATCGCTACGAGGAACTGTGCGGCCATTACGGCATGACGGCGACCCGCAACAATGCCGGCATCGCGCACGAGAATGGCTCCATCGAAGGTTCTCACGGCCATCTCAAGCGGGCGATCAACGATGCATTGCTGATGAGGGGATCGAGCGATTTCGACGATCTGGCCGTCTATCGCTGCTTCGTCGACGAGATCGTCAGCCGCGTCAACGCCCGCAATTCCAAGCGCATCGACATCGAGCGCACCGAACTCCAGGAACTGCCTGTCCGGCGCACGTCCGACTATGAGGAGGTCTCTGTGCGGGTCACGTCGGCGGGCGGCTTTACGCTGCGCAAGGTGTTCTACACCGTGCCTTCACGCCTGATCGGCCACCGGCTCAGGGTGCGCCTGTTCGACGATCGGCTGGATATCTTCATCGGCGGCACGCAGCTCATGACCCTGCCGCGCGGGCGGGCCTCGCCGTCCGGCAAGCACGACCAGGTCGTCAATTACCGGCACGTCATCCATTCGCTGCGCCGCAAGCCGATGGCGCTGTTGAACTTGGTCTACCGCGACCAGCTCTTTCCGCGCGAGGCCTATCGGCGAACCTTCGACATGCTCATGGATCGGCTGCCGGAGCGGCAGGCTTGCCGCATCATGGTGGATCTTCTCGCCATTGCGCACGAGCGCGGCTGCGAGAGGTAACTGGCCGATCAGCTGGACGCATCGCTGCAGGCGCGCCGATTGCCCGACATGGCGGCCTTGCGGGAACGGTTCGCGCCCGATCCGTCCCGGCTGCCGAATGTCGTCGTGCGCCTTGCTCCGCTCAACGCCTATGAAGCCCTGGTCGGGGCCAGCCTGACGGGAGACGCGGCATGAAGACCAACAACGCCGTCGATGCCGCAAGGCTGAGCCTGCTCCTCAACGAGCTGCGCCTGCCGGCCATCAAGGTCATGTGGCCCCAGTTCGCCGAACAGGCCGACAAGGAAGGTTGGCACGCCGCCCGCTTTCTCGCCGCGATCACCGAGCACGAACTGGCCGAACGCGATCGACGCCGCATTGAGCGGCATCTCGCCGAAGCCCGCCTGCTGCCGGGAAAGACCCTCGATGCTTTCGAGTTCGAGGCGGTGCCGATGATCTCAAAGGCGCAGGTGATGGCGATCACCGCCGGCGACAGCTGGCTCGAGAAGGGAGCGAACCTGCTTCTGTTCGGCCCGCCCGGTGGCGGAAAGAGCCATCTCGCCTCGGCCATCGGCCTCGCCCTTATCGAGAACGGCTGGCGGGTCATGTTCACCCGCACCACTGATCTCGTCCAGAAGCTTCAGGTCGCGCGCCGCGAACTCGGCCTCGAAGCCGCCATCAACCGACTCGACCGCTTCCACCTGCTGATCCTCGACGACCTCGCCTATGTCACCAAGGACCAGGCCGAATGGTTACTCTGTACCAGCAGGCGGGTTGCGAAAGACAATAGCGGGCTACCTCTGCCTTCTCCTCTTCTGATACTGCGATAATGCCATACGGAGCTGATCCGTCTGATGCGACAGCCAATTGGCTAGACAACACTACCAACGTGCCATCGACGATTGGGAAAACCAGGAAAGCTACGAAAATAGTGCCTTAACAATCGGAAAAGCCCGATCCCAGGGCTGACCGGAATCGCGCCCAAACCACACCCGCGAGCCGACACTCACCGACCCCGATCCGTAAAAGCATTTTGGGTGCCACATCAAGACGGAACCTTTCTCATCTAAGATGCGACCCGTTACGCCCGGTATTTGGCTCACCGTGCCAAAGCTATAGGTTGTCGTTCCGTAACACAGAACTTCGCAGAGCCCAACTAGCTGCTCCGCTGTTGGGCGTTTGGTAATGTCCTTATCTAAGCACTGCAGAATGATGTCATACAGCTGACCGCCAAGTGTCTTGAACTGTGCACCGTTTAACAGGCTAGGTTTTTTGGGCGGAACGGCATCAACAATCTTCGGAATTGATTTCAGGCCAGTTCCAAAGGGTAACTCGCCAGAAAGAAGCTCGTAGATTATGGCCGCAATCGCCCACACGTCGGAGGATTTCTTCGCCACCCTGAAATCATTGATCGCCTCTGGTGACATATACGGTATGGCGCCGAGAACAGTCTTCGAGGATGTTGCGCCGCCGACCTCCGCCCATTGCCCGATCTCCTCCTCAGCCATCTTAGCAATACCAAAGTCTGTGATTTTCACGTCGTGAAACAATGCACCTCCAACGACCATGATGTTGCTAGGCTTCAAATCGCGATGGACCACGTCAGCCGCATGCGAAGCGGCCAGACCTTTCGCTAATTGATGCAAAACACGAGCACAAGTAGAAGGGGGCAAATACGGAAGATTGCCAGCCATCACAGCAAATAGGTCGGTATCTGGAATCAACTCCTCTACAAGATACGGCCTGCCGCCTTCCTCAAAGTAATCAAGTGTCTTTGCTACGTTTTGATGATTGACCCGCGCACTGACTACAGCCGACTGCTTAAATCGCTTCACCCCAGCGTCGTCTTTCGGTGTTTTCAACGCAACATCTCGCTCAAACAGAATGTCGAAAGCGACATAAACGTGCTGCATTCCCCCTGCACCAATCCAATGCTTGGGTACATAGCGCTCTGCCAGCGGTGGCGTACCTGTTGAAATCGGCCCCTTCAATTCATGACCTCCGGATGGGATATGTCCGCAGTAATCGACGTTCGCCCACGCAGTGAAGGATCGCCCAGTACAATGACAGATGATCCTTGCAGAACGTACCCCATCATCATCTGTTTATTGTTATGGCGCACATGACCCGAGAACGCAGTGACTACAAAATCGAACCCGTTATAACTTATCGTAACCGCGTCCGATCCAGAGCTTAATTTCACCTGTTTCTTGGCACCATCCACCACATGATCCGTTCCGTTATGTGTGAGAAGCATGCGATGCTTCCCGTAGAGCAACTGCTTTCCAAGCGCTGTTTTTAGGTCGGCTGCGGACGGTCTAGAAGATGGATTACTACTGAGGCAACGGTTGAGCAGCACGGTGGTACCAACAGAAAGCTTCAACGGTATGTTATCGAAATTCGTTGGGACCGCCGGGACAGTTGGAGGCGTACAACCAAGTTCTGGAGGAAGGTTGCCCCCGTTGAAAAGCCACAGAGCGGTTGCACCAAATGCGAAAACGTCAACTGAGGCATTAAAGTTATGATTTCCGTTTTTATCCAGTTTAAAAACCTCAGGGGCAGTATAAAACTGAGTGTAATACAACTGTTTTGTCTTTGCGTCTGCCTTCATCTTGGCTAATCCAAAATCGAGTATCTTCAACACCCCGGAATTATCGATCTTCATGTTATCCGGTTTGATATCTCGATGAACGCGGTTAGCTAAATGGATGTCATTGATCCCGGAGATAATCGAATAAAGGAGTCCAAGAGCTTTCGATTCGCTTGTTGCGGGATCGAGGGGCTTCAACGGAGATCCTTCAATGAATTCCTCCACAAATCCGACTATATCGGACCCGTCTCTCAAAACGTCTAAGACCTGCACCACATATTTCGACCGTATGTCTGCTAGTGCTGACAGTTCGTCCATTAACCGGTGCTTTTCGATACCAGCCTTTAGCGACTTGACGACCACCTTACGCTGGAGATTCTCATCGCGACAGACCAACGTGTCTGACATTCCCCCGCCCGACAAAGTCTGTATCACCACGGCGTAGCGACTTGGAAGATTGATCATGATTCTTCGCTATCCTGGCTTCCGAATTCAATGTTAAGCTGAGGCTTAGCAATTACTACTTCATCCTTAGTTTTAGCAATGTTGCTTTCGGCTTTTTTGTTCGGCTTCTGCCGGACACGTGGGGTTTTCTTCTGCTTTGGAGCTATCGTTGCCGGGGGTTTGTCTATGGGCAACTCTAACCCCGACGACGCGGGTGTTTGGGGGCCATCCAACCATATCTCAAGCTTATCGCTTTGCCCCCAAAGCGTCAGTTCGACCCCTTCACCAAACTTAGGCGTCCAGCCAACCTCAGAACCCACTATCGAGACTGCTGTAGAGTTGTCCTCAACGCCAATAGCTTCTGCCACATATATGACTTTGCGAACGAGTTCAGTGGGACTGAGAGAGTGCTTTGCTATCCCGTCGAGTGTCTTTCTTCCGATGCTGTGTGCGCCATCAGATGTCAAAAGATAGGTCGACCTCATGCCATTTGGGAGGCGAAAAACATGTGGTTCGATAGTTGCGCCAATGCCGACAAACTGAAGTAGTCTATTGTCGAGAATGTCTTCATTGGCACCGCTAGGAGGGCGCAACTGTCCTCCAATCGTATCATCTCGGGTGATCAAGCTAAGCCCGTCAGATCCGCTGCATTCATAGAGGCGACTGTCTCCCACATGAACCGCCCAGGCGTCTCTCGTGCCGGTCGCTACGATGGCAGTAAGGGTGGTCCCCCCACTGCCTCTAAAGCGCCGGTAGACCTCGAGATTCGCCGCAGAGACCGCCTCATAAAGCTTTTTTTCGATAGGGTGCCGCGAGGCCGTGGCGAACTGGCCGATGAAATTGCTCGCGGCGCACGCCGCTGCCTCCCCTCCTGCAGCCATCCCCCCCATTCCATCGCAAACAAGAGCGATAAGAAATTTCTGACCAGATGGCATTGAGACTGTCGCTACGGCTGCACGGTCTTGATTATCTTGGCGAACAGGCCCTTGTAGCGTGCCTATAGCTAAGCCAGCACTTGATTGCGTACTTCTTCCGGGGAGCTCTCTCGACAGGAAGAACTCTATGCGTTCTATCAGTCCCGTTCTCACAACTGCTCCAATTTGGCGCGGGATTCCATTTCTCGTAGCTAGTATCCCACAAGGACGGCGCCCTACAACTGTAACCGCGCGGGGCAGTGACTTTTTGAGCTGGAATCCGCGCACCAAAGGGACGTCGGCCGGATTGGTGACTTTCCTAGGGCGAGCATTTGGATGACTGACACTCAAATGCGCTGACATATTGCCGTCTTTGCGGGACACAGATGCGCGCGCATGAGGTACACAACTGAAGAATGCGATACGTGGCGGATGGTCATCCAAAATACTGAAATCGTTTGAGGAATTCCGCTCAATGCGCGGTTCGATTTCGCCGCTTTGCCCGGCCCACGGAGTACGTAGGTCTTCAGTCTGCGACGAGAGCTGACATGAGAACTCTTAAATCCGATAACCGGTCCATCTGCTCAATCGCCGCAAGCGCGCGGGCGGTGTTGGCGGGACTCAGCACGGATCTTGCGCAGTCCTCGAACTTGGACACAAACTCATCCCCCGCCATCGGGTTCTCCGGATGGCCGCGCATGTATTGCACCGTCTTATCTATCACCCGCCCGTCCTCAAGCGAGATTTCAACCCGGGCGGCAGCGCAGAAGCTTCTCGGGTTGGGGCTGGTTAGTTCGGGATCGAAGTCGATGTTTGAAATGTTGATCAGCCGCTGGATGACTGGATCATCGACTACTTCTTGAGAGAATTCGGCGAGAGATACGCGCCCCCGAGCCAGCGCAACCGCGGAACAAAACTCCATACTGAACTTGCCCTCCATAGGCGCTTGAGGGGCATGGTACGCCAGGTCACCACCCACTCCCGGAGCAAGCACGCATCGAATGGACCTTACGTGTTCAGGTTGGATGTTATGGCGATTGCGTAATTCGAGAATAGCATCGATGGCCGAATGGGTATCGAGGCAGGAGGGATACTTTTTGAAAACAATACCTGGCTCTCGGATATCAAATGGATTGCCGAGGAGCGAAGCGACGTCGGTGGAACGCCCGCCCTGCGATATGTACGTGTTAAGAAAGCCGTTTGTGCCTTCGAGCGCATTGGGACTTGCGGTGGCCCCTGCCGCAGCTAAAAGCGCCGCCTCCAGGCCGTCCCTCGCTGCAAAACCGCAATGCATTGGCTTTACCATCGAGCCGATATTCGCACGAATACCGGCTACACGGGAGGCGGCAATGCCGATGGCGGTAGCTGTATGTTCAGCGTCGAGTCCGAGTATCTTCGCGGCTCCGGCGGCAGCGCCAAACACGCCGAGTGCTGCGGTGGCGTGCCAACCGGACTGATAAAGCTCGTAACCAGAAGCACGGCCGAGCTTTGTCATCACTTCAATGGCAGCGGCATATGCGAGAAGGACATCTCGGCCCGAACGATCTGTCAGTTCACCAGCCGCCAAAATCGCCGGCAGTGCGGGCGCAGTAGGGTGCCCGCACATCGGGTCGCTTACGTCGTCGAAATCGCAAGCGTGTGCCATTACACCGTTGGCGAGGGCCGCGCCGAGCGCGGAGCTTTGAACGGAATGAGCAAGAACTGTTGCTTTTTTATCCTCACCGGCTCCGGGCACTATGGTGTCCAGCACCATTCGGGTTACCGGCTCCCTTGCACCCGCAATCACGCAGGCCAAGCAGTCCATGATCCCGAATTTCAGAGTAGTAAGATCGGTTGGCGACAGCGCGCCAAATTCCAGACCGCTGACAAACCTTCCTATCGCCATAGACAGAGAGGCAGCACCGTTAACATTCGAGTTCATAAGGATTGCCTATTTCGATATCAGCTCGTCTCAGTGATTAGATTCGCCGGAACTACCTGCCGCCCACTAACAGCTCGAATAGCGGTGCCAACGTGGGCTGCTTATCGAGGTGGTTGATGAAGTCGCCGATCGATCCGAGTTGTTTCTCGGAAAACGGGACCATGGACATTTCCGCACAAGCTTTTAATTTCCGCACACCATCAGCGAGCGAAGCCGGATTTTCCGGGTGTCCGAATGCCTTGTCGACTCGGATGAAATGCTCCGCTCCGCCTTTTAGCCTCACTTTGACCGTCACCGGCGAGTTGGAATAAAGGCCGTGCGTGCGTTCGATGTCCGGATCAACTTCAATTTTAGTGAGCGCCATGATCCGGCGAACGGCCTGATCCCCAAGCGCATCAGGAAGGAAATCGCGAATTGCAACTTCGCCGCGCTGGGCCGCGACAGCTGTGGCGTACGGCAGGCTGAAACGCGCTACGACTGGATCCTTCGGATCCCATTTTTGATCGCGTGGCTGGACTACAAAATCCTCAGCGAGACGATTCAATCCGAGCTCGATTGAGACAATATCCTCGCCAGTAAATTTGTACCTCTGCCGCAATTGCAGAAGGCCGTCGATCGCAGGATGTACGCATTTACAGGCAGGCCACGGCTTGAAGCTGATGGAAGCGTTCACATACTCATTCCCGAGTTTGTCCATAAGCAAATCAAGATCGTAGGCGGGTTCGAAGGCCTTGTAAAAGCCGTACCTCCCAAAGAACGGATCCCGCGGTCCGTTGAAGCCCACCATTGCTGATAGTGCTGACTCCAGTCCAGCACGTGCCCGCAACCCCTGCTGCAGCGAGACTGTGTGAGCAGCCTCTTCGTACATTTGCAATTCTCCAGCAGCGTGCGCGTAAGCGATCCCGAACGCATTGCGGGTTTTTACTTCATCAAGCCTCAGCAACTTGGCACTGACTGCGGATGCGCCCCAGACCGCGACCATATTGTCGCGTCCTGTTTCTATGGCGTTGGTCGTGACGCTGCGGGCAAGGCGCACGTGCAAATCGATGGCCGTCGCGACTGCGCAGAGCAATTCGCTCCCGGTAATGGAAGGGTCGCGTTCGGCGAGTGCTAACGCCGGCGGCACGTCATAGGCGCTTGCGTGGCAACCGTTGATACAGAGCTCATATGTCTCATCAAAATCAAGGGCTCTGGCCGTCGTCGCATTGACCAGGGCCGCCAAGCTGGCGGGCAGCTTCTCACCGGAGATCCAAACCGTACATTCTGGCCTGCCGCCAGACAACGCGCCCAAGTCGCGAGAGAAGCGGGCGATAGGATCATTCGATCCGCCAATGGCGCACGCGATTGTGTCAAGGATTGAAAGCTTCGCACGTTCTATCGCTTGCTCAGGTATCGCCTCCAGATTGGAATTGAGAACATGCCTAATGAGTTGCGTTGTAACGTCCATTGCCATACCTCCAAGCGATCTGGATCGAGAGCCCTAGCGCGAGCCGTCGATCGGCGGCCTCGACACCGGCAGATGAGAGACGATCTCGTGTCGATCCATCCCCACAACAAAGCCGAAGCAGTCAGCGCTGTTTAGATGTAGGGCCGATAAGGACGCGATTTGCATAAATCATGCCTGTTTCGAGCAGGAAAGCTGCGTTTTTCTACCGTGTCGCGCGCAACCCGGATTACTGAGGTGTAGAAGATTGCCGAACGCCAGCGGACACCCGGCTTTTCGTTCCAAGTGCGCCTAGTGCTGCCCCAAGAAGATACGCGACCTTGCTGCAGGGGCATGGCCAAAAGCGCAGCGTTCATCCAATATTTCGTCGGGCTACCCCGGCATTGCTAGTGCTCAGCGTTTGCATGTTTTGTTCTGAGCACCCGCGGCTCAAGGAAGATCAATAGGGACGTCTCACAGCCGCGAATACGTGGTGGTGGACCCCGGCCAACATCATGCTGATGCAGTTCTCAAGCAGGCGGCGCCAGCGCTGATCGGCAGCGGAGACATCCGATCGCAGGGCATCGCCCCGGACGATGTTCGCAGGTGGGGCACTGATCCCGGCGCAGTTTGAAAGCCTACAAGTGTAGCCGACAAAAGCGGAGTCATCGATGCAGCGGCCCACAGGCGAGCTTGCGGTCAGGCTGATGAGGGCGTCGAGATAAAGACGCCTAGCCGCCCTAAATCGCATATCTCCGGACCAACAGCGATGGCTACCAAGTTGATGCGCTTAAGACCGTAAAGTGCCGGCGTAAACCTGGATGCGGGCGCATACTGCCGTTATTCTTCAATAGGCAGAGCCAAGGATGCCTTGATCCGATCCATTACGACCATCGTCTTGACTGCTTTGATATCAGACTCATGAAAAAATCGGCGGGTAAATGCCTCATACTCGGCCATGTCTTGGACAGAGATTAAGAGAACGAAATCGGCTTCACCCGTTACATAGTACGCACTCATGATCTCAGGCGTGCGCCGGACCGCTTGCTTGAACCGATCAATTATATCTACCCGCTCACGCTCGAGACTGATCGACGCCAGCATGAGCATGGGACGACCCACGGCTTGTGGCGAGACTATGGCAACGTCAGCCTCGATCACACCTTCATCACGCAGTCGCTTCAGTCGCCGCTGACAAGCGGTCGCAGAAAGGCCCGCAAGTTCGCCCAGTTCGGCTGTCGTCAGGCGATTGTCGCGCTGCACTGCGTTGAGAAGCTTACGATCAACTCGATCCAGGTCCATTTGATGATCACTGCAAAAAAGTGAGATTTGCGCAGAAAAACTGCTTGGCTCACCCGATATTAGCCTGAGTTCCACAAGGATCAAGCCATAAAATGATCCGATCAGCGAAAAGGCAATTGCCTCCCGGTGGTGACCCTCTTGTCCTTATAAGTTCGGCCGAATGTATGATCGTCCGCAAAGTAGCTCGACGACTTCTGAATCAAGGCATTTTCGTTGCCCACAACTGCAGAAATGGGCGTCCTGAGTAGGTTTTGCGCTCTTTACCCATGAACACGGACCTGATGATGAGCATGACAAGCCATTTTCTTCCTTTGGACGTCCTCCGGCAGGAATTTCCAGCCACCCAAAGCGCCATTTACATGGATGTTGCAAATCAGGGGCTCATATCCAGAACCACCCGTACGTCCATGGATCAGCACCTTGATAATCGACTAAACGGCTTGAATGACGAAGAAGGAATGATGCAGCTTGTCGAGCAAACACGCTCCAGATTTGCTCAATTTATTGGGGCCGAAAAGGACGAAATCGCTGTTACGAAGAATGCATCGGAAGGCATTAACATAATCGGAAACGCGATTCCTTGGAAGCCCGGAGACAATGTTGTCCTGTGCCGCCAATTGGAGCACGCAAATAACATCCTTCCTTGGCTGCAAGTCAGGGACAAGCACGGAGTTGAGCTGCGGATTGTAGAATCTGATAACGGCGCAATCCCGTGCGACGCTACTATCGATCAAATCGACTCGCGCACCCGTATCGTTACAGTATCGACTGTCACAATGGTGCCAGGTTTCAAGACAGTGATGGAGCCGATAGCCGAGGCCTGCAAGCGTCTTGGCGCCTTTCTTTTGGCCGACGCCTCCCAATCAGTTGGCATCCTCCATACCGATGTCAAACTGCTTGGCGTCGACGGTTTGGTGGCTTCATCTTACAAGGGGTTGATGGGCCTCTATGGGTTGGGATTTCTATATTGCCGCCGGGAATGGGCGGATCGCCTAAGCCCTGCCTACCTCGCCCGCTTTAGTGTCGATTTGGGCGACGCACCAGAGTCGGCTCCAATATTCGATTCGGTAAAATTGCGCGCCGGCGCGCCCCGTTTTGAGATTGGCCATTTCAATTTTCCCGGCGTCATAGCGGTCCACGCATCCATCGGACAGCTGATGGAAATCGGCACGCCCGCCATTGAACAAAGCGTTACATCGGTTGCAAGGCGACTGGCGTCGGGCCTCCTAGACCTCGGGCTCCCGGTCTGCGGCGGAACGCCAGGGGATCACACCGGAAGTATTGTTGCTCTCGGAGATCCAGCACCTAGTTCGGGAAAAGCCGATAGCCGCATTCAGTCGCTGCACGAGCATTTATTGAAAAACCAGGTGATCGTCTCAGCACGCCGGGGAATGCTGCGCTTCTCGCTACATTTATACAACACAGCAGACGAGGCTGACCGAGTTGTCGGCCTGGCAAAGAACTGGCTGGCATAGCCGCAAGCTTGCGTTCTCAAGGAGGGATAGGAGTATTCATGTCGTCCATCAGCACACAAACGGTAGAGCTTCTCAAACAACTCATAAAAATTGAGAGCATCAACCCTTCAGCGTCGGCAAAGGGGAGCGGTGAACAAAAGGTCGCTGAGTTCCTCGAGGCCTTTTGCCGAGAGCGTAATCTGCCCTTTGAGTATCAGGAAGTCACCGACGGCCGCGCCAACTTCTTCACCTGGGTTCCTGGGCAGGAGCCCGACAAGCGTGTCCTGTTCATATCCCACATGGACACGGTGCCGGTTGATAATTGGGAGGCAGATCCTTTTTCGCCGGACGAACGGGATGGTCGGATTTATGGGCGAGGAAGTTGTGACGATAAGGGCCCGCTCGCGGCAATGCTCATGGCTCTTAGCACCCTGGGGGACCGTAAGCCACGATACACGATTGTCCTAGGTGCAAGCGTCGACGAAGAATACCGAAAGAAGGGGGCGCGAAAAATCGCTCAATCAGGTGTATCCTACGAGGCCGCAGTGGTCGGTGAGCCTACTGACTTGGAGCTTGTCGTTGCACATAAAGGATCGGTCCGCTGGCAGGTTGAAGTGGAGGGTGTGCCCGCTCACAGCTCCAAGCCCCATCTCGGAGTGAACGCGATCACAGGAATGGCCAAGGTTATCTTGGCGCTCGACAAGATTAATGAGACTTTATCCCAACGCGTGCACCCCCTGGTCAGCCCCCCGACCCTCACGATCACGCTCATCGAAGGGGGTGCGGAATTGGCGACGGTACCGCCATCCTGCCGGGTGTGGATCGACCGGCGGCTCATACCGGGAGAGCGACCGGCGGACGCGCTCCAGGAGGTAGAAAACATCCTGGAGGGCCTGCGCCAGGGTCCCGATAAGATCAAGGTGCGCTCGCTGCTACCCGCTCTGGAAGATCCAGCTCCCCCGAGTGCGGAAGCCACAAAAATCGCCGCGGTGGCGGCAAAGGCCTGTGCTGAAGTTGCCGGAACGGGCCAGCACCGCGGAGTTCCATATGGGACGGATGCGAGTCAGCTGTCGTTGGGAGGTATTCCCTGCGTTATTCTGGGACCTGGGAGTATTGATCAGGCCCATACTGCCAATGAGTACGTGGAGATTGATCAATTGGCCAAAGCGGTCGACATCTACCAGAAGATCATGCTGACCTACTAGCGACCACTGGCACAATCACGCAAGAATAGGATCCCGCGATGACTTCGGCTTCGCGGGACCAAGTGCCTTACGGTAGATTTCAAGCCCTACCAAGCTACTTACAGTTGATCCCGCCGTTGCCGGATGATCATCTCTGACCTCGATGCGGCAAGAGGCTGGCGCATTGGGACGGATATCGGCTGGGGGCTTCGCAGCCGACAGCCGCGGCCTCATGGTCCGATCCAGGCGAAGACGACAGCTTACCTGATCTTGGGCTTCCCATAATGACCATGACAAATGTTTGAGGCAGATAAACTCTTCTCTGCGGAGGCCGATGATCATTTTCATGATGAATGCGGCATATTCGGTGTCTTTGGCCCCTTGGATGCGGCCACTATCGTAACCCTCGGCTTGCATGCCCTGCAGCACCGGGGCCCGGAGGCGGCGGGCATTGTCTCCTATGACGGCACGCAGTTCCACGTCGAACGTCATGTCGGCCTGATCGGCGACACCTTTACCAAGCAGCCGGTCCTCGACCGGCTGAAGGGCACGCGCGCCATCGGCCACACCCGCTACGCCACCGCGGGCGGACCCGGGCTGAGCAACGTACAGCCTTTCTTCGCCGAGTTGGCCGACGGCGGCTTTGCCATCGCCCACAACGGCAACATCACCAATGCGATGACGCTGCAGCGTACGCTGCAGAAGCAGGGTTCGATCTTCTCGTCGACCTCCGACACCGAAACGATCCTGCATCTCATCGCAACCAGCAGCGGGAAGGACGTCATTTCGCGCTTCATAGATGCGGTTCGCCAACTGGAGGGCGCATTCTCATTGGTAGCGCTCTCCCCCACAAAAATGATCGGCTGCCGCGACGCGCTCGGGATCCGGCCGCTGGTACTAGGCGAACTTGACGGCGCCTGGATCCTGGCCTCAGAGACCTGCGCGCTCGACATCATCGGTGCGCGCTTTGTTCGAGACCTCAAGCCTGGCGAGATGGTCATCGTCACCGCTGAGGGAGTGGAGAGCCTGTTCCCGTTCGAAACGCAGAAACCGCGGTTCTGCATTTTCGAGTATGTCTATTTCTCTCGTCCGGATTCGTCGATCGAGGGCCGCAACGTCTATGAAGTGCGGAAGAAGATTGGCGCCGAGCTCGCCATCGAGAACCCGGTCGATGCCGATATCGTAGTGCCTGTGCCCGACGGCGGCACGCCGGCCGCGATCGGCTTCGCCCAAGCCGCCGGCCTGCCCTTCGAGCTCGGCATCATCCGCAACCACTATGTAGGCCGCACCTTCATCCAGCCGACGGATTCCATCCGCCACATGGGCGTCAAGCTGAAGCACAATGCCAATCGCCGGATGATCGAGGATAAGCGGATCGTGCTGGTCGACGATTCCGTAGTGCGAGGCACAACCAGCCAGAAGATCGTACAGTTGCTGCGCGATGCCGGCGCGAAGGAAGTTCATATGCGCGTTGCTTCGCCGCCGACACGCTCCTCATGCTTCTACGGCGTCGACACGCCCGAGACGGCGAAACTTTTAGCGTCGCGCATGTCGATCGAGGAAATGGCCAAATTTATCCGTGTCGATTCGCTTGGCTTCCTGTCGATCGACGGGCTTTATCGAGCTCTCGGCGAAACGGCCCGTGAGAACAAACAGCCTCAATTCTGCGACGCCTGCTTCACTGCCGAGTATCCGACCCGCCTACCCGACCAAAAGGCGCTGACAACCGTCCGGGCTCTGTCGGCTTTCGCCGCAGGCGGACAGTGAATCTGGCTAGCCAGTTGGAGCGGCTTCGTGGTCGGTATGAACCGCGAAGCACTGCTGCTCGGAAGGTGAATGGTGGTCAGCCAAAGGGCAACCTGGCCTGGTAACGTTGAACTCGGCCGGAACCATTCTGCGGGTCTGCGGGCTTACTGCGGAAGAGTCCTTCGACCGCACCACCTCTGAGCGATCCCTGGTCCGTGTATGTTCGAACACGGCGCGCCGACAGATGCAGCGTCGGTGTCCGGGCACAGCGCCGCTGCGCAGATCAGTCGATCAATCTTCGGCCCGCTGTTGTGAAGCCGGTCGCGATGGCATGGGGCGGGTCAAAAGGTGCGGATCGGCGGCCTGTGCGATGAGCTCCTCCGAAAGGTCCAGCTGCTCGGCCAGGACTTCGCGGATCGTTTTACCGGAGGACAAGACTAACTTTGCAAGCTCCGCCGCCCGATCATACCCGATCGCGGGCGTCAGAGCTGTTGCCACGGCGGTGCTGGCTTCGAGATGTCTGCGGCAAGTCTCTGCATTGGCGGTAATGCCCACGACGCACTTCGTGCGCAGAACATCGACGGCATTGGTCAGAAGCTCAAGCGAGTGCAGTAAATTGTAGGCGATCACCGGCTCCATCACGTTCAGCTGCAGCTGTCCCGCTTCGGAGGCGAGTGTGATCGTGAGATCGTAACCGATGATCTGAAAGGCGACCTGATTGACCACCTCCGGTACTACAGGATTGACCTTTCCGGGCATGATCGAGGAGCCGGGCTGAAGCGCTGGCAAATTGATTTCGTTCAGTCCCCCACGTGGGCCGCTGGAAAGCAGCCGCAGATCATTGCATATCTTCGAGAGTTTCGTGGCCGTCCGCTTCAGCATTCCCGAGAAGAGCACGAAGGCACCGGTATCCCAGCAGGCTTCGATCAGATTTCCGGCCGGGACGACGGGCAGGCCGGAAATCGCGCGCAACTCGGCGACTGCTGCCGCCTGGTAGTCGGGGTTCGTATTGATGCCGGTGCCAATCGCCGTGCCACCGAGATTGATTTCATGGAAGAAATCGCCAATCTCACCGAGACGGGCCACATCTTCCCGCAGTGTGGTCGCGAAAGCCTGAAACTCCTGGCCAAGCGTCATCGGAACTGCGTCTTGCAACTGCGTGCGGCCCAGTTTGATCACGTCCGAAAAGTTTTCCGCCTTGCCCTCCAACTCACTCGCGAGTTGCTCCAAAGCTCGTTGCAATGCGCCGCGTGAAAGAAGGATCGCAAGACGGATCGCTGTAGGATAAACATCGTTTGTCGATTGAGCGAAGTTGACGTCGTTATTGGGATGCAGTTGGTCATATTGTCCGCGTGGCAGTCCCATGATTTCCAGGCCGCGGTTGGCGATCACTTCATTGATGTTCATGTTGGTCGAGGTGCCTGCGCCGCCTTGAAACACATCGAGCGGGAAATGGCTGAGATGCCTGCCGGCCGCGATTTCTTCGCAGACCTGGCAGATGACATCGGCCTTTTGCTTGTCCAGATCGCCGAGCGCCGCGTTGGCGCGTGCCGCTGCCATTTTCACGTAGGCAAGCGACTTGATGAAGTTCGGAAAATGGCTGATCCGGATACCAGAAATCGGGAAGTTAGCGATGCCCCGAGCCGTTTGCGGGCCATAATAGGCATCGACCGGGATGCTTACAGGGCCAAGCGGATCTTTCTCGATGCGCTCTATTTCTGGAGCCTTCGTCACCACGATTACCTCAGTCATTGCGCTGGCGCAGTTGGCTCGGAGGCGCACGTCAGTTGGAAGCCTCCAACTCGGAGCTCATCGAAGCCTCGTCATAGCTCCGCGGGCCGAGCGGTCCAATAGGCCACAAGGAAAGTGGGCCTCCGGGCTTCGAAGTAGTTGCGGAGCGGATCCCTCCGGGGGACAGAAGAGAACCAGCTCGCTCCGCCTCCATGGTGGCGCACGCCCTATTGTTTAGCCCGATCGCCGTTTGGATCGAAAAACGCCCGGAGCGACGCGTCGCATTCATAGAGTTTGCCGGCGATCTCGATTTCCCATCGACTGTTTTCAATCAGGTCCTTCGTGACACCAGCGGGGTGGTTTACATATCCCATTCCGATTGACGTTCCGATCGTAAAGCTCTTCACGCCGGACGAAATATATCCGACAATCCTCCCGTCACAGCGGATAAGCTCTTCATGAAAGAGGACAGGCTTCGGATCGCGAAGCTTGAATGATACCAGTCGTTTTTTAAGCGGTCCGGAATTTTTCTGGGACGTCAACGCGTCTTTTCCTATAAAGCCGCCTTCTTTATTCCAGTCCACTGTAAATCCTAACCCCGCTTCAAGCAACGTATCAACTGGTGTTAGATCGAGCTGGTATTCTCGGTAGGCGCGCTCGGACCGCAGATGTTCAAGCGCGTGGTACCCTGCAGCCTTGAGGCCATACGCCTGGCCGGCCTCCCAAACAACATCAAACACGTGCTGTGCCATCTCGGTTGGAATATGAAGCTCCCAGCCAAGTTCTCCGACATAAGTCAGCCTGTTGGCTATCACACGAGCATATCCGATATCGATTTCCTGACTGGTAGCGAATGGGAACGCCGAATTCGCCAGATCTGTGTCGGTTACCTTCGATAGGATCTCGCGCGATCGCGGGCCTTGCAATGACAAGACCGCGTACCCAGACGTGAGATCGGTGACCGTGACATTCCATTCGTCAGTAATGTGTTTTGTTATCCAGGCCTTATCTCGAGGATGGACGGTCGCTGACGAGATGATTAGGAACTCTGTCTGCGACAATCGGTTTACAGTGATGTCCGTCTCTATCCCGCCCTTTTCATTGAGCATGTGGGTGTATACCAGCTTTCCCACAGGTACATCCACGTTGCCGGCGCAAAGCCACTGTAGGAAACGGCACGCATCGCGACCCTGAACCAAGTGTTTGCCGAAAGAGCTTTGGTCCAACAAGATGGCATTGTTGCGGGCAGCCTTGCACTCCTGACTGGTATATTTGAACCAGTTCGGCTCGTCGTAGGAGTAGACGTTTGTAGTCGATTCCCCCTCCCCCGCGAACCACATGGGACGCTCCCATCCCATTCCTTCGCCAAAGCTAGCTCCAAGCCTCGCCCACCGGTCGTGAAGAGCGCTTTTGCGGACACCTCGGGAGGTCTCAGACTGGTAAGCCGGCCAGTGCATCCTATAGTGAAGACCCAACACTTCGGCTGTGCGATCGTGCAAATATCGTTTATTGATCTGGAAGGGATGGAAACGGGCGACATCCACGAAGCTGATATCCATCTGAGGCTCACCGGCAATGATCCACTCTGCCAGAGCTCGTCCGGCTCCCGCGCCGTATTCAATGCCCTCTGAATTATAACCTGTCGAAACGAAAAGATTTTTCGATCCAGGAACTTCACCAATCATGAACAGAAGGTCAGGGGTGAAACTTTCAGGACCATTGAAAAACTTTGCAATGCCGCAGTTCGCAAGATCAGGAACAATCTCTATCGCTTTGGTCATCGGTAGCTCAAAGTGATCCCAGTCTTCAGGAAGCTCGATGTACGCCGTTTCCTTCGGAAGCTTCCCCATCGGCAAAGGTTTTCCCCAAGGCTCGAAGGCACCAACCAAGAGCTTTCCTGTATCTTCCTTCAGATACACATGCCCGTCGGTGTCGCGTAGCACTGGCAAGGTGGGCGTCACAAAATCCATGGCTTCGGTCACCACATAAAAGTGCTCTGCAGCGTATATCGGAATTCGTGCACCTAACTTCGACGCAAGTTCTCTGGTCCAAAGCCCACACGCAAGCACGAGAATTTCAGCTTCAACAACTCCGTCGTTAGTCCGAACTTGGTAGCGTCCGTCTGCGGTACGCCAGAGGTCTGTGACTTCTGCGTTTTCGGAAATTTTTACGCCGTTCTTTTTGGCGCCAAGAGCTAACGCCATGCATGTGTCGACAGGATTGGTTTGGCCGTCACCAGGGATAAAGACTGCGCCTTCGATGATTGACGCGTTGAGCGCTGGATAGAGTTTTTTCGCCTCGCTAGGCGAGATCATGTTGGCCTCAAGGCCAAAACTTTTGGCGATCGAGGCGTTGCGTGCAGTTTCGTATAGGCGTTCCTTGGTTCTGGCGACCCCAAGCGTGCCATTTCGCTTGAATCCGGTAGCTTGGCCAGTCTCGGCCTCCAGCGCGGAGTAAAGTTCAGCATTGTATTTTGCGATCTCCGTCAGTGCGTGTGTCCCACGCGTCTGCATGATCAAACCCGCAGCGTGCCAAGTTGTACCGGACGTAAGACTGTTGCGCTCCAAGAGTGCGACGTCCTTCTTACCGTTCCTTGCAAGGTGAAAGGCAACACTTGCTCCCGCGATCCCTCCACCAACTATGAGGATCTCGTGGTGGCGAGTCGCTGTTTCACGAGGACGGAAAGGCGGATTCGTAATCATATGTATCCTTGTTCGGTTTCACTCGGAACTGGCAGCGGCAAGGTGTTTCGACGAGTTCGGCCATCTTGAGCTTATGCGGGCCGCTTCCGCGCCATTTCCGGCCTTATGATCATGAGTCAGTCATTTTCCAGCAGACTAAGGGGCGAAGCTCGCGTAGATCGCGCTAATTGAGCCGCAAAAGCGGTGTCGTTCTGCGTATTCTTCGGTTGGGCGCTGAATTATTGCGCGGGAGAACGGGCGGCGCTGATGAAGTCAGGGTTGGTCCGATTGCGAACACTTCCAAAGCGTGTCCGAGCACCCAGATGGTAAACTGCGCCATCTCTCAGACAGCGGCCCTTGACCCAAGGCTGGGTCGCGCGCCTACACGAGCTCAGGCGATGGCCGCGTCCTTCGCGGCTGGTCCCTCGATAGCGCTGCGGCTAGCGAGTGGATTGCGGCTGCATCATGTAGGTTGCCGACACAAACCGCTCGAGGAAACCATCGACAGCCAACAAAATGATGAACCTGGGCATGCCCGGAGAGAAGACCCCAACCCCCATATCCTGCGCGACGTGGTCGCCTTTGCCCCCGAGCGGCCGAGGAAGCTGAAGGCGAACGCCGCGCTCACCGACCGCCCCCCGGCGAAAAGAACCCGCGCTTGCCCAGTGCCACGGCCGTCCCGAGCGCGACTGTGAGACGCGCGTCGGCACCCTCGAGCTTGCGCATCCCAAGCTGCGGAGGGCTCCTAATTCCCTCTTAAAGACGCTGACCGCAGTCGTGCGGGAGGTTGGCGGGAACGACTAATAGCGGCCGCTGCTGACCAGATCCGGTGAAGTCTCCAGCGCCATCACGGCTGCCGCGCGAAGCTGCATAGTACCAAAGATCGGCTCACCGGCTAGATCAAGCGGAAGACAATGGTCGGCGGCTTCTTCTCCAAGGAGATGCCATAGTCCGCCTCGCAGGTGCGCTGCTCCTGCTCATGGCGATGAAGAGCTTGTTAGGCCAGATGAGCGATGATCCGCTTATGGGCCTGCCGGCTGTGGGCTGATACGCCGGCTGCATGCCAGAGCGCGCGGCGACCAAGTCCTCAGCTACACCCTTCCGTGGGCACGATCTCGCGTCGATTGCGAAAGATCTGTGGCATTGAATGGGTCATGAGTGGCCGGAATACTGATAGTTGCCCGGCAGGTAAACTCAGCGCTCTTCCGGGTAAGATGAAGAGTTAACGGATTGGGAAGCGAAGCACTTCGGCCACCTTCCCAATCCGGCTGCCTAAAAGCTTTCAGCTAGTCTACGACTATCAACTCTCGTGCGACGTCGGCTAGCCGCTCGCCACCCTTTTCGGTAACAACAAACGACTCCGAGATTGCGGCTCCGAAGGCAGGAGGCCTCACTCCTGATTGGAAATGGAAGCACATGCCAGCCTGGAGCACGGTCTTTTCGCCGGCGCGAATGCTCACAGTACGCTCGCCCCAGTCTGGCGGAAAATTCATGCCGATTGAGTAGCCGGAACGGCCTTTTTTGACGTACCCGTGGCGGTTCAGAACGCTCAGCCAAACGGTGTTCAGTTCGTCGACGATTACACCCGGCTTTGCCATTTCTAGAACAGCGTCGCCACCTTCGATGATGGCATTGGCGAGGTGTTGGGCCTCCTTAGGTGGCTTTCCCATGTAGACCGTACGCGTCAGAGGCGCGTGATAATGGCGCCTGGCCGCTCCAATCTCCAGGAGAACCAGCCCCGACTCTGGCAGGGGCTTGTCCGACCATGTGAGGTGTGGAGCGTTCGTCTTCTCGTCAACCTGTATCAATGGACAGAGGCTTGTATAATCACCGTACTTTCCATCAACGCCTCTTGTCTGATCAGCATAAATCTGAGCGACGATTTCGTATTCAGGAACTCCTGGCTTCAGATTGTTGATCGCCTGGCGCATGGTGTGGCTGACAATCCGACCCGCTTCCCTCATGTAGACAAGTTCGGCGTCGGATTTGACGAGTCGGGCCCAATTAACGAGGCCGCGGCTGTCAGAGAACTTTGCATTTGGAAGGCCGTTGACAAGGTGCTGATGCGCACGCGCTGTATAAAAATGCGCATCGAGCTCGACCCCTATGCGATCAGATCCCCAACCGCGGGATTTTATAATTTCGCTAACTTCGTCGTAGGGATGCAGCTCCACATGATGAAGTCGGTCGTCGGAAAAATTGATAATGTTGTCAGCAGGCAAGTCCGTCGTGGCACGAGCGCCGTTCACGTCGACCAGCCGCCCTATCCAAATCGGCGTGTCCGATTTTAGGTGCAATAGAACCACTTGTGGCGTATAGAAGGACCAGGCGTCATAGCCGGTCAGCCAGCACATATTTGCGGGGTCTTGGCAGATTAGCAGGTCGAATCCTGCTTCCTCCATCCGTCTCTTCACGTCTTGGATACGGCGTCGATACTCCGCCGGCTGAAAGGGTTTCTCAAAGTCCATTTGTAGTCGTCCTCTGCACCTAGGTTGGCTGACCGGACCAAGCATTCATGCCCAATCCGTGCTGGTTCCCAACCTAGCATGCTTCAGAGGCCTGCTTCGCGCGGACCTCTTCGTCCAATCGCAGAAAACCTGCGTTATTTGCGCTCCATGCGCAGCTTCACCTCCCCTTGTGAAAAGGCTCGGCGCATCTCCGGGGTGGGCTGCGGCCTTTTGTTGAAGCCAAATAGCCGGACAACGGTGGAAATGTGACCTGCCGCTTGATCCACGGAAGAGCGACGCCGAGGGGGGCTCTTCTGGAAAACACTGCAGGACGGCCAGGCTGGCGTCATTCAGATCAGATGGACCACCTGGGACGGCCCACGGCCGTGCAAATATCCTGCCCGAAGGGCGTCGTGAAACCGTCTAGGCAAATTGGCGTCGCGCATGGCCCCTTTTAGGGCATTGGCGGCGGAGACAATCCCCGATTTTAGCAGCCCAAGACCGAGCTACTACGCCACCCCATGCCACAGCCCGCTTAGCATGACAGGTAGCGGTGACGTGCTGACCCACAACGACGTGGTTTCATTCATCCACTGTTCAATCTGCTAAAGACGCCCCGCAACTTGGCTTTCGCAAGACGCGGGCCGGGACATCATTTGTCCGAAACGCCGCCGAAAGTCGCGCTGATTTGCAAGCTTCGTCGTCTTGGACACAATGCGACCAAGCGGCTCCTTTTACCCGGTCCTCAAATTGACCGGCATGTTGCTCTATGCGGCCTTCGTCCGATCGGCCATTACGCCGGCCACGACCTCGCCGAACGAAGCCGGCGTCGGCACGATGATGACGCCGGCTTCCTTGAGGATCTCGACCTTCTCTTGAGCCGACTCGCCGAAGGCGGAGATGATTGCGCCGGCATGGCCCATGCGGCGGCCCTTCGGCGCGGAAAGGCCGGCGATGTAGGCGATCAGCGGCTTCTTCATGTTGTCGCGCGCCCAGAGTGCGGCTTCCGCTTCCTGCGAACCGCCGATTTCGCCGATCATCACCACGGCGTCCGTACCGTCATCGTTTTCGAACAGTTCGAGGATGTCGCGGAAGGACGAGCCGTTGATCGGATCGCCGCCGATGCCGACGCTGGTCGAGACCCCGATGCCCATCGCCTTCATCTGCGACGCCGCCTCGTAGCCCAGGGTTCCGGAGCGCCCAACAATGCCGACACGCCCGGGCAGGTAGATCGACCCCGGCATGATGCCCATCAGAGCCTGGCCGGGCGTGATGATGCCGGCGCAATTGGGTCCGATCAGCCGCAGCCGGTCTTCGTAGCGGTAGCGGCGCATGTAGCGCTTCACCCGCATCATGTCCTGCGACGGGATGCCGTCGGTGATGCAGACGCAGAATCTGATGCCGGCGTCTGCCGCTTCCATGATCGAATCCGCAGCGAAAGGCGGCGGCACGAAGACGATGCTCGCCTCGGCGCGGGTCTCGCGCGCCGCGTCCTTGACGGTGTTGAACACCGGCAGGCCGAGATGTGTCTGGCCGCCCTTACCGGGTGTGACGCCGCCGACCACATTAGTGCCGTAACGCTTCATGTCCTCGGCGTGAAAACTGCCGATCTTGCCGGTAAATCCCTGTACGATTACGCGGGTGTCCCGGTTAAGCAGAATTGCCATTCTTTCCTCCCCTCAGCCTGCTTTTTTCAGTGACACCGCGCGCCAGGCGGCGACGGCTTTTTCGGCGGCTTCGGCCAGTGTGTCGGCCACGACCACCGCCTCGCCGGAATCGGCCAGGATGCGGCGCCCTTCTTCGACCTTGGTGCCGGCCAACCGCACCACCAACGGCACGTTGACGCCGACTTCGCGGATTGCTTTGACAACGCCCTCGGCGACCCAGTCACAGCGATTGATGCCGGCGAAGATGTTGACGAGGATGGTCTCGACATTCTTGTCACCAAGTACGGCGCGGAACGATTTCGCCACCCGCTCGGGCGAGGCGCCGCCGCCGATGTCGAGGAAGTTGGCCGGTTCGCCGCCGGCGATCTTGATCATGTCCATTGTCGCCATGGCGAGACCGGCGCCATTGATGATGCAGCCGATATTGCCGTCGAGGGCGACATAGGACAGGCCACGGTCGCTGGCAAAGGTTTCGCGCGGATCCTCCTGCGACTTGTCGCGCAGTTCGGAAATTTGGGGACGACGAAACAGCGCGTTCTCATCGAACGACATCTTGGCGTCCAGTGCCATCAGATTACCGTCACGCGTGACGACCAGCGGATTGATCTCTAGCATCGAGGCGTCGTAGTCGCGAAACACGCGGTAGCAACCAAGCAGGGTTTCGGTCGCCTTGCCAATGAGGTTGTTTTCGAAACCAAGCCCGAAGGCGATCTCGCGCGCCTGATAGTGCTGCATTCCCGCGCCAGGATCGACAGTCGCGCGAATGATTGAATCTGGCTGCTTTTCGGCGATCTCTTCGATCTCCATGCCGCCGGACGCAGACGCGACGATCATCACCCGCTCGGCTTTACGGTCGAGAACAAAGGCGAGATAGATTTCCTGGCCAATGTCGACGGTCTCTTCGACATAGAGCCGCGACACCAACTTGCCGCGCGGCCCCGTCTGATGCGTCACCAGCTTCCTGCCCAGCATCGCCTCGGCCGCATCGGACACTTCCTGGTCGGACGAGCAGATGCGGATGCCGCCGGCCTTGCCGCGCGCACCGGAATGGATCTGCGCCTTGACCACCCATTTGCCGCCGCCGATCTCGCTGGCACGGTATGTTGCCTGCTCCGGACTGTAGGCCAGCCCGCCGCGCGGCACATGCACGCCATGACGGGCAAGCAGTTCCTTGGCCTGGTATTCGTGGATGTCCATCATGTCCTCCCGGTATTTTTACTGCGCCGCCAGATGCGCCTGGCCGGCGCGCTCGATCGCCTCGTTAACCGCCAATACGTTCCTGGCCATGCGCTCCGACGCGGCGTCGATCATCTTGCCGTCGAGGGCTGCCGCTCCCTTGCCCTGCGCCTCGGCCTCTTTCAGCACTTCGAGGATGCGCCTGGCGCGGGTGACCTCTTTTTCCGGTGGCGAGAAGACGTCGTTGGCGAGCGCGATCTGCGAGGGATGGATCGCCCATTTGCCTTCGATGCCAAGTGCTGCGGCGCGCCTTGCGGCTCCCTTGTAGCCTTCGGGATCGGAGAAATCGCCGAACGGTCCGTCAATGGCGCGCAGGCCGTAGGCGCGGCAGGCGACCGTCATGCGCGACAAAGCGAAATGCCACTGGTCACCGGGATAATCGGGGTTGAGGCCGCCGATGTTGACGGTGCGCGCCTTGTTGCTGGCGGCATAGTCGGCAACGCCGAAATGCATGGCTTCCAGCCGGCCCGGCGTGGCGGCGATCGCCTCGACATTGGCCATGCCGAGCGCGGTCTCGATCAGCGCTTCTAGACCGACACGGGTCTTGAAACCTTTAGCCATCTCGATCTGGTTGACCATGGCCTCGACCATGTAGAGATCCGCTGGAACGCCCACCTTCGGCACCAGGATGGTGTCCAGGCGGTCGCCCGCTTGTTCCATGACGTCGACCACGTCGCGATACATGTAATGGGTATCGAGGCCGTTGATGCGCACCGAGACGGTCTTGCCCTTGGCGCGCCAGTCGATGTCGTTGAGCGCCTGGATAATGTTTTTGCGGGCGCGTTCCTTGTCAGGCGGGGCGACCGCATCCTCGATGTCGAGGAATACGAAGTCGGCGGCGCTGTTCGCCGCCTTGTCGATCATCTCCGGACTGGAGCCGGGAACGGCCAACTCGCTGCGCTGCAGCCTCAGTTTCTTCAGGTGGTTGATCGTGTGGCTCATCGTGGGCTCCCCAGCATCGGGCTGTTGCTTTTCCAAGTCCTTTTGTGTTCTTCACAGGCTAGCACGCCTTGGACGCTGGGGTTCTGCTGCCCAGCCGGTGATGCCGCACAAGATCTGCATATTTGCGGCCGCTTGCGCAGCAAATCCTCTTCCCTGGTTCTTTCGTCGCCTGGGAAGCGGTTGCCACCCATTGGGAGCGCAGCAGAAATATTTTCGGCAAGAAGATTTTCGATTTAGTGTGATTTTTGGGATTTTCCCCAATCTGTTTTCACAAACCGCAGTGGCGATCTAAGCACAAGATCTCCCCACCAGGTCACCGATCTTACAATCAACTTCCCCACCTTTCGAAGCCCATTACAATCCTGAGGTATACTGCGAAGCCGAAGTGTCAGCCCCGCAAAAGGTCCGCCTAGCGTGGCCAACTGCAACTTACCGTTCGCCGCCCCTCCAGGCTGAGTGTGATCGTGGATGGCCACAGATGACAATGTCATCTTTCCTTGCTGAACCTTGCCCATAAGCCGACAGAGATCCAACGGCGAAAAACCTCAGTCCCATGCCCTTATTCGCAGGAGAACGCCTTGGTGGCCCTCGATCGCGCTGCCAATCGACGCAGTTGCACGGCTATTTTGCCGGAAATGAACGGTCGATTGTGAGGTTAGTAATGAAAGGTACAGCAACTGCCGCGTTAAAGGAGCTCAAAAGGCAGGACCTCCTTCAAAAGTGCGCCTATGTGAATGGAGCTTGGCTCTCCAAGGCTGAGACGATCTTGGTGGTTGACCCGGCTACTGGCCAGGACTTGGCTCACGTGGCTGCCTGTGAGGTGTCTGATGTAGATGACGCGGTCAGCTTCGCGAGGACTGCGTTTGAACATTGGCGCAATGTTCTTCCTTGGGAAAGGGGCGCATGTCTGCGGAGATGGGCCGCCGGTATTCGCGAGAATGCGGAAGACCTTTCCACCATCATGACCGCTGAACAAGGCAAACCATTAACCGAGGCGCACGGTGAAATTTTATATGCCGCCAGCTTTCTTGACTGGTTTGCGGCAGAGGGTGAGCGAGCATATGGCGAGACCATTCCGAGCCATCTTGCGGGCAGCCGGCTCTCCGTGCAGATGCAGCCGGTCGGAGTGACGGTCGCTATCACGCCTTGGAACTTTCCGTCGGCGATGATCACCAGGAAAGCAGGAGCCGCCTTGGCTGCGGGCTGCACGATGATTGTGAAGCCAGCCCCGGAAACGCCCTTGTCCGCTCTGGCGCTTGCCCGCCTTGCCGAGGAGGCAGGAATCCCGGCTGGCGTGTTTCAGGTGATCACGGGAGAGGCTGCCCCACTCGCAAAACGGCTATTGGATCATAGAGATGTGCGGGCATTCTCCTTCACGGGCTCGACGGAGGTCGGTCGGATCCTGCTCGAGCAGTCGGCAAAAACCGTGAAGAAGGCTTCGCTTGAGCTGGGCGGCAATGCTCCTTTTATAATTTTCGATGATGCCCCCATGGAGACAGCCGTAGCTGGATGCATAGCAGCCAAATTTGCCACATCCGGTCAGGACTGCCTGGCAGCCAATAGGATCTATGTTCAACGAGGCAACTATGAGCGCTTCGTGGAAGAATTCGCGAAGGCCACCGGTAAACTGAAAGTCGGACACGGATTCGAACCCGGCGTCGATATTGGCCCAATGACCAGACCATCCGTCGCCGAAAAGTGCAGACGGCAGGTGTCCGAAGCTCTTTGCTCCGGGGCTCGCATCGTTGTTGGCGGACAGGATAGTCTTCTCGGGGGCAACTTCGTTACCCCGACTGTTCTCGCCGATGTCACGGACGACATGCTGGTGGCGAAGGAAGAGACCTTTGGGCCGGTGGCGGCAGTCCTTCCGTTCGATGAGGAGGCGGAAGTGCTTGCACGAGCCAACAACTCGGAAATGGGCCTTGCGGCTTACGTTTACACAAGAGATCTGAATCGCGCCATGCGGCTAACCGATCAGTTGGAATACGGCATGGTCGCCGTTAACACCCCGAAATTCACCGGCGCTCCCATACCCTTTGGCGGATGGAAACAATCCGGGCTCGGCCGCGAGGGCTCAAGGCATGGTCTCGCCGAATATCTGGAAGCCAAATACGTGTGCATCGGTAATACGGCAAACTGAAGGGACAGACGCATGAGTATCAACATCAAGGACATCAGCGAGAAGGATAGAAATGCTGTCCTGCATCCTTTCACACAGCTCAAGGATTTTGCCACCGGCAAGCTCGGCGAGCCGACCATCGTTGAGACAGGCAAAGGCATCCGCATTCAAGATGCGCATGGCAACCAGCTGATCGACGGATTCGCCGGCCTTTATTGCGTCAATGTCGGTTACGGCCGCACCGAGGTCGCCGAAGCGATTTCCCGCCAGGCTTTCCGTCTGGCCTACTATCATTCCTACGCCGCCCACACGACCGACGAGCTCGCAATCCTTTCCGATCGCCTCGTGAAGATGGCGCCGGGCAAGATGAGCAAGGTGTTCTACGGCATGTCCGGCTCGGACGCCAACGAGACGCAGGCCAAGCTCGTCTGGTATTATAATAATCTCCGCGGTAAGCCGACCAAGAAGAAGATCATCTCGCGTGAACGCGGCTATCACGGCTGCAGCGTCGTGTCCGGCTCGATGACCGGCATGAGCTTTTATCACGACCACATGGACCTGCCGCTTCCGCAGATTGTTCACACCGGTGTTCCGCATCATTACTGGGGTGCAACCCCGGGCGAGACCGAACTGGAATTTTCAGCGCGGCGCGGCGAGGAACTTGATCAGCTGATCGAGCGGCTGGGGCCAGACAACGTGGGGGGCTTCATCGGCGAGCCGGTGCTCGGCACCGGCGGCATCACGCCTCCGCCGGAAGGGTACTGGCAAGCAATCCAGGCCGTGCTCAGGAAGCACGACGTGCTGCTCATTGCTGATGAAGTTATAACCGGCTTTGGCCGTACTGGCTCCATGTTCGGCTCGCAGCACTACGGCATGGAGCCAGACCTCATCACGATCGCAAAAGGTCTGACTTCGGCCTATTTCCCGCTTTCCGCGGCAATTGTCGGTGAAAAAGTCTACAAGGTCCTGGAGGACGGGGCAGACAAGGTCGGGGCATTCTCGCACGGATATACATATTCAGGCCATCCGATCGGGGCTGCCGCGGCCAACGCGGTCCTCGACATCGTCGAGAAAGAAGACCTTCCCGGCAATGCCCGTGACGTCGGCGCGTTCTTCCAGGCGCAGTTGCAGGAGAAGTTCGCGCAGTTGCCGATCGTCGGCGAAGTGCGCGGCGTCGGTCTAATGGCTGCAATCGAATTCGTTGCCGATCGCGGCAAGAAGAAACGTTTCGATCCGTCGCTGAAGGTCGGTGCACGCATTTCGAAGGCAGCACGCGACCGCGGCCTGATCGTCCGCGCCATGCCGCATGGTGACATCCTCGGCTTCGCTCCGCCTTTGGTGACAACCAAGTCTGAAGTGGAAGAGATCATTGGCATCGCTGAGAGTGCAGTGCGCTTCGTTATGGATGAGCTCACGAGAGAGGGAGCTTAGCGTCTGAGGCGGGCGACAGCCGAACCTGCGGCGCCAGACGCCCTGATGTCTGCCTTAGGCAGGTTCAGCCTCCTGAGCGGTTCACCGGTGGCGACGCTAGCGAAGATCAATGGACACTTAGCGGGAGAATCCTCGGCACCCGAATGTGGTGGCTCAGCGCCAATCCAAATGCCAAAGCCGGTCGCGCAGTTTTGCACATGGCCGTTTCACGAACGAGAGATCAGGCTAGCAGAAAAGGAACTCCCGGGATGCTAGACTCGCAGTCGACCTGCCGAAATTTTTGCTTTTACCTCCTCCCTGCCTTTTCGCTCCAGGCGTTCTCGTCGGCAGTAGAGGCGCTAAGGCTCGCCAACGAAGTGTTGGGGCGGGACGTGTATAGCTGGCAGGTCGTTTCGGACGACGGGGGGCCTGTGGTCTCAAGTTGCGGGTTGTTGGTATGCGCTGCATCGTCGTTGTCGTTCGAACGTGAAAGAACTCGTCGATCAATCTCAGCACCGACCGTCGTCGTCGTCGGCGGCCGTAGTGCTCCTAGCGCGCACAAACAGCTTGAAGCCTGGTTACGAGAGTGCAGAAACCACCGCAGTTGTCTCGTAGGCATAAGTAGCGGAACGATTGCGCTTGCTCGTGCCGGTGTTGCAGAAGGGCGGCGTTGCGCGGTTCACTGGGAACAATTTCCTATATTCTCTGAGCGCTTTCTGGGTGTGTCAGCCACTCAAACCGCCTTTGAGCGGGATGGAGACCTGTACACCTGCGCCGGGGGAGACGCTCCCTTCGACATGTTCCTAGATTTGATTGACGGTCACCATGGGACGATAGTGGTCAATCGTATTTGTGAAAAAGCTATCGCGTGCAGGACCCGTTCAGCGGGTGACCGCCAACGTTTGCCACTCCATTCACGAGTGCAACTAAATCATCGGGCGGTCATCAAGATAATCGAGGAGATGGAGGCAAACCTTACGGAGCCACTGCTATTGGACGAACTTGTGGGATCAGCCGGTCTTTCCCGACGTCAAATCGAGCGGCTGTTTAGGAGAGAACTGGGATGTTCTCCAAGCCGTTATTACTTGGATCTTCGCCTGGAACGGGCGCATCTGCTGCTCATCAGTTCCCGCCTGCCGGTCGTCGAGATAGCGATGGCTTGCGGCTTCATCTCCGCATCGCACTTCTCAAAAGCGTACCGAGACGCCTACGGGTGCGCGCCGCATCAATCACGACTGCCAGTTCACCAACGAAAAAAAACGCGGTCGAGCGCGCCGGAAGAAAATAGAATCAGAAAAATCGACCGGAGGCTAAGTTACGAACGAGTGCCTAACTGCCACTAGCAGAGCGTTGTTCTGTGAAGATCGGTTATGGCGCTGGTGTTGGTGATGGGCTCACGTCGATGAGCTCGTGTCGATTGTCAGGTTCGAAAACCGGGCTCGCTCTGGGTCGACCCGGGCGCGATAGAAGAGGATTTTCTCAACATGATACCATTGCCATTCCACCCCGACGAATACCGCAGCAGGCTTTCCGCTATTCGCGCGGAAATGGCGCGCCGCAACCTCGATCTTCTCATCGTCAACGACGTCGCCAACCAGCATTACATCACCGGCTATGACGGCTGGTCGTTTTACACGCCGCAGATGGTCCTGGTCCCGCTCGCCGACGAGGAGCCGGTCTGGATCGGTCGCGCCATGGATGCCGCCGGCGGGTTGCTGACGGCCTGGATGAAGCCGGAGAACGTCGTCGGTTTTCCCGAAGATCATGTCCAGCGCACCGACCGTCATCCGATGGACTGGATTGCCGCCTGGATCGACAGGAAGGACTGGGGGCGCGGCAATATCGGCATCGAGCTTGAGGCCTACTACTATTCGCCAAAGGCGCATGCGCGCCTGACAGCGGGCCTGCCAAACGCAGTGTTCCACGACGCCGACCTGATGGTGAACTGGATCCGCAGCGTCAAATCGGAAGCCGAGATCGGCTACCTACGCAAAGCCTCGCGTCTTGCCGAGGCGGCGGTCACCGCGGCATATGAGGTGATAGCGCCAGGCGTTCGCGAGTGCGACGCCATCGCCAAAATCCAAGCCGCTCAGGTAGCTGGATCGCCGGATTTCGCCGGCGACATCACCGCCCTGCCACCGACAATACTGGGGGGCGAAAATGCATCGGCGCCGCATATCATGTGGAGCGATCGTCACTTTGGCCACAACGAAACCGTCGCGCTCGAGCTGGCCGGCGTTGTTCGTCGCTATGCCGCCGGTCTGGCGCGGACGCTTCAGCTGGGCGCCATGCCAGCCAAGGTCGGCGACACCGGCAAGGCCGTGCTCGAAGGCATGGAGGCCGTGCTTTCGACCATCAGGCCTGGCGTCTTGGCGGAGGACATCGAGGCGAGCTGGCGCAAGGTCATCCAGAGCTACGGCCTGAAGAAGGAATCCCGCATTGGCTATTCGATCGGCGCGGCCTATCCGCCAGACTGGGGCGAGCACACGATTAGCCTGCGCCAAGGGGATAAGACAATCCTGAAGCCAGGCAATGTCCTTCATTCGATCCTCGGCATGTGGATGGACGGCTGGGGGATCGAAGTGAGCGAAACCATCCTCGTCACCGCTGACGGCTGCCAGACTCTGACCAGCTTCCCGCGAGAGATCTATGTCAAACACTGAACGGCAATGATGGATCCCGCGCTGGAACGCCGATGATCGAACGGCGCCAACTCCATCGCAATTCGGCAACCGTCGAGCAAAAAGAGCGATGCGCCGGCCTTCGAAATCAGTGTTCGAAGAAGCCGGTTCAGCGGCATGAGGCAGAGGCCCGCTTCGGTATTGCCGTCGAAGCCGTCGCGGCTGCCGGTACCGGCCTTTGGCGTACGTTCAGCTTCTTGCAGCGTGCCCGCGCGCGACGACTGGCGTAGCGGCGGGTTCGATCAACGTGGGAAGGGCGACGCCCAGGTTCTGGCAACCGACGCTAGACGTTTGATCCAGGTTTTGATGCGGCTTGTCCTCCGAATCCGGGATGCGCTATGTGCCGGGTTCTTCATGGGAGCGCCACGACGACAGCGGTGTTCCGTCGAGCGATACAGCATGAAAGAGCCTGAAAGCGTTATCAAGCTCACCCATCATCGAGAAGAATGACTCTGCATCAGGTCCCGGCATAACCCAATCAAGTATGCAGGGTCTGCTCGGGCTCGGCTTTCGGGTCGCCACGCAAAATTGGCACGGAGCTTGTCCACCTTTGGAAGCTTAGCCCCTCACGCCGCAGGAATTGCCAAACGGTGTCATGTGAGACCTTCACACCATGTGCCTCAAGCTCGGCTTTCAACTGATGCAGTGTCAAATGCGGGGCCTTGTCGATTCGCTCCTGAATGAAATCCCGGTGAGGTTCCAGAACGCGCTTTCGGTGGCCACCCATCTTGCGAGGCTCGATAGAACCGCTCATTCGGTAGCGCTGCGACCATTTAACGGCGGAAGAAACTGCAATCCCAAAACGAGCCGCGACCGACCGGCAGCTCTCGCCAGCTTCAATCGCAAGTACGATGCGCTCGCGCAGGCTCTTGGAGAGGGGTGCTGTCATTCAAGCTTCAGTCCTGGTTAATCTTGATAATGCGAACCTAGGCAAGAACTGAACCCGGTACGTTTCACTGCTCTGAGATTCTATGTCAAATTCAGTTTGCCGATCGGATTCATCTTACGACAAGATGGTCTCGCTATCAGATGCACTTAGAACGTCAGACCCCTAAGGCGTCTGCGCCGTAGCAAGCTCTGAAGTGGAGGCATGCTGGCCTCCATGAGACCAATCTTTGCCCAGCAATAAAATGGGCGGAGTTGGACAGCAGCGGTCCTTTCGCGACGGATGTCGCGCAAAGCGCCAGTTGCCAGACTGACTGGCCATCGCCTTCGGGTAACGAGAGGAACTGCGCCTCGATCCATCAAAGCCTCTAGGCCAATACTTCGCTGACCGGTCGGGACGGGACTGAACGCTCCATGACCGTAGTCCCTCAGCGGGTCAAGGCCATGCAATCGGGGACGAAGACTCAATGCGGATCTTTCAAACCGCTTCCTTGACGGCAGAGAGGAACTGCTTGGTGCGGTCGCGCTGTGGGCTGGTGAACAATATTTGCGGGGGCGCCTGCTCCTCTATCGAGCCGCCATAAAAGAAGCACACGCGGTCAGAGATGTCGCGAGCAAAGCCCATCTGATGCGTGACCATGATCATGGTTAGATTGTGCTCGGCGACTAGCTTTCGAATGACATGTGTCACCTCGCCGATGACTTCGGGGTCGAGGGCGGAAGTGACTTCGTCGAAAAGCATCACCTTGGGCCGCATCGCCAACGCGCGGGCTATGGCGACGCGCTGTTGTTGTCCTCCTGATAGACGGGAAGGATGCTGGTCGCGCTTGTCGATCATACCCACCATTTTCAGGAGCTCTTCGGATCGCTCAAGCGCCTCTTTCCTCGAAAGCCCCAGTACCTGGACTGGGCCTTCCATGCAGTTCTGGATCGCGGTCATATGCGGAAACAGGTTGAAGTGCTGGAAACACATCCCGATCGAGGAGCGAATCTTCCGCTGGTATCGCTCGTCTGCCGGCACAAGGATCCCATCGCGGGGCATGTGTGTCAGCGGCTTGCCGTCGACGTATATCACGCCGCCATTGATAGTTTCGAGTGTCATAAGGGCTCGCAACACCGTGGTCTTCCCGGACCCTGAGGGTCCTATAATGGTAACCATCTCTCCTTCGGCCACGTCAAAATCGAGGTGGCTGATGACGTTGAGCCTTCCATAGCTCTTGCTGACGTTCATGAACCGGACCATGGGGCGGTCATTCTCCGGCAGTTCAAGGGGATAGTCGGTATTGCTCATTTTACAGTCCTAGTCTCAGCCGCAGCCGTCGTTCGAACATCCTGACGAGTCCGGCCGTCGGAAGCGAGATCAAGAGGAAAATCAGGCCAACCAAAGTAAAAGGTTCCAAATACCTGTAGTTCTCGGACCCTAACGCGTTGGCCGTGTGCATTAGCTCCATGACACCAATCACCGACAGCATGGGCGTGTCCTTGAGGATGCCCACCAGGTAGTTGCCGAGGCCTGGCACCGCAGGCGCAAGCGCCTGCGGGATGATGATGCGTACATAGGTGACGCGGGGGGACATGTTCAGCGCACGGCACACTTCCCATTGCCCGGGAGCCACGGAATTGAGGCCTGCGCGGTAAACCTCTGAGAGATAGGCCGAATAGTGCAGACCGATCGCAAAGATGCCGGATACCCAGGGCGACAGGAAAATCCCGAACTGGGGTCCGACGTAGAAAACAAAGAAAATCTGCAGGACCAAGGGCGTGGACCGGATGAATTCAATCAGCTCCCTGACGACAAATGTCAGTGCGGGCCACTTTGTGCGTTGTGCAAGAGCGAGCAGCAGGCCGCCGACCAGAGCGATTGCATACCCGACCCCGGCCGCAATCAACGTGTTGAGGGTTGCCCACAGCAACTGTGGCAGGATCTCCCACGTAAAATCCCAGCGCCAGTTGAATGTCATGCCCTTCCAAGCCTCCGGGCAACCAAGCGTTCGGCCCAGCGCATCATCGGGGTTATGAGGAACCTGGCAAGGATGTAGTAGATAATCAAAGCTGTTCCAAACGCCTGCGCCGACAGATAGGTCGAGGCGTTGATCTGGCGTGTCTGGAACATGAGATCGGCGACCGAGATGAGGGAGACCAGGGCGGTTCCCTTGAGAAGCTCGATCAGGAGATTACCCCACGGCGGAAGCATGATCGCCAGCGCTTGCGGCAGTATGATCCTGCGCATCCTCACGCCCTGCGGCATCGACAGCGCGGTTCCCGCTTCCCATTGTCCGCGCGGAACTGACTCTATGGCGCCGCGCACAATCTCGGCGCCATAGGCACCGATATTGAGGCCGACGGATATGTAGCCGGCGGTGAAGTTCGGAAGCGTTATACCAAACAGCGGCAACACGAAGAAAATCCAATATAGCTGCACCAGCAGCGACGTTCCGCGGAACACTTCAATGTAAATCACCGAAGCGCCGCGGACCAGCGGGTTTCTCGAAATCTTTCCAAGTCCTGCCACATGGGCGACCAAGATCGCAATGAGAGCAGCGAGCAGGAACTGCGTGCATGTGACCAGCGTTCCCTGCAGTAGAACGGGCTTAAATTGTTGGAGAAACTCCAAAATTGACATTCACCATCCTCTTTACGCATCGGAACTAAGGCCTAGTCCCGAATGCCACCGTCAGTGGAGGGCGCTAGCTCTGCGGTCCTGTTTCTTGGGCATAGGGTCGAATCTCAGAGCTCACATGACCCGACAAATGTCCTTCCATAACCCTCCGTCTGGCCGTTAAGGTAGCACGCTTCCAAGACCGATTTTGGCTCGTATAGCTCTTGCCACGCAGGAAATCTGCGTTCTTTTTGGTATTGGCGCATAATCTGATCGAGGAAAGACCTGTTCCGTTATGGGGGCAGCGCCAGGGGGAGACAACCCCGGCGGGAAGCCGTACCCAGCAACTCGGCATCCGCCACATTGCAATGACCTGGCTGGCGCCGTCCGGCGGCGACCCCTCCCCGGAATACCAGAAATCGCGTGATCTCACATGCGCAGAAGGCATCAGGGTGGCGAGGTGCAGTGCGCGACATAGCAGAGCTGCGGGTCCTCATGCGGAACGTGCTGGCCCTTCCGGCAAGAGCTGACGCCGCATCGCTGGAGCTTTAACGCAAGCGTTCGCCAACGACGCCAAGGCCGTCCGTAAGGCAGCGCGGTACCCGTTCGAGGTCGTCCGAATCTTCGCGAAGGATGTCCGAGAAATTCTGCTCGAAAAGAGGGAGTGGCGGTGCCGCGGGCCAGACATATGACCTGAACCGCAATAAGTTGAGCAATTTTTCAATCCTGAACTGGCAGCCGTGGCCCTCTGATCAGCCCATCGCGTCCGGCGCTACGTTCGCGCAACGAAAAAGCTTGGCAAATGCCGGCGTCTCGGCCGCCACACCCAACGTGTGGCGGATGGCGAACAACTGCTGGCGACAACTAGGTCAAGTGGAGCTGTTGCGGACGCTGTTGCCCGAACCAGACAAGGGTTGTGAGATCCGGATGCCAATATTTCTGGTCTGCACGTAGCCATCAAGGGCTTCCTGACCCTTTTCCCTACCGTAGCCAGACTTCTTCACTCCACCGAACGG